>CALAFU010000057.1 GCA_937891325.1 uncultured Candidatus Melainabacteria bacterium
AATTATTTTTTTAGAAAACGCATTATGTAAAATTTTAGTTAAGTAATTTTGCCCTTTAAAAAACTCAAAGAAATTGCCAAAGACACTTTTAAAAAGTTTAAAATACAATTGTCCAACTTGACAAAATGGATAAAAATGGATAGAATTGGATAAAATCAAGACAAAAACGGATATCCAATTAATGATTAAAACTGATGATATAAAAATCACAAACCAAATGCTCACAATAATTTCAGAGATTGACGAGTTTAAAATCACATGGAAATTATTGGGTAAAATGGCACCTGAAAGATTAAAGAGCCTTAAAAAAGTAGCAACTATTGAAAGTGTCGGCTCTTCTAATCGTATTGAAGGAAATAAATTATCAGATTTAGAGGTTGAGAAGCTTTTATCATCTATCAACAAACAATCTTTTGCAACAAGAGACGAACAAGAAGTTGCTGGCTACGCAAAATTAATGGATACAATTTTTGAAGATTGGGAAGTTATCCCACTATCCGAAAATTACATAAAACAATTACATAAGATTTTATTGCAATTTTCATCAAAAGACGAAAGACACAAAGGAGAATATAAAAAAATATCGAATGCAGTTGCTGCTTATTCTCCTGACGGTAAAGAATTAGGTATTGTGTTTGAAACCGCAACACCTTTTGAAACACCAATAAAAATGGAAGAACTTGTAACGTGGACAAGAAAAAATCTTGAAGATAAATTTTTTCATCCATTAATTGTTATTGCAGTTTTTATTGTTGAATTTTTAGCAATTCACCCATTTGAAGACGGAAATGGCAGATTATCAAGAGCTTTAACTTGTCTTTTGTTGATGAAAGCTGGTTATACTTACGTTCCTTATAGTTCAATGGAAGCAATTATTGAGGATAACAAAGAAGGCTATTACAGAGCACTAAGACAAACACAAACTACACTAAGACGTGAAAAACCAAATTTTGAACCTTGGTTGGAATTTTTCTTAAAAACATTACAAAAACAAAAAAATAGACTAGAATACAAGATAAACAACGAAAGTAAAACGACATCAAACAGTGATTTAACAAAGCTAGAAGAAAAAATATTGTCTTATTTTGATATTGAACCATCGGCAACCACAGCAAAAATGGTTGAATATACGCAAGCAAACAGAAACACAATAAAAAAAGCTTTAAAAAACCTAGTAAATAAAAATATTTTAACACTTCATTCCAAAGGTCGTGGAGCTTGGTATTCTAAAGGAGATAAATAATGCATATAATGTCAGAAGAAGCCTTTGAATTAGATTTAATGAAAGAATGTGAAACTCAACTCGGATTTGAGTTATATGATGCAAATCTTACAATTTTACTTTAATCAAATACTAGTCAAGTGTTAATAAGAGCAAGATGTATTAAATAAAATTAAAATAAATACATGATTTACACTTTGAAAACTCTGTGACAAAGGTTTCAAAAGTTCCTAGATGTAACTTATTGGAATTGCTGTAACTTCTTCAGTTAATGGAATATCTGTTTCTCTCATGCAAATCAAACATCCATAGCCTGGATTGTCGAGCACTTTGAAATGTTTTAACATTGATTTGTTCGGATTAGAAGTTAATTTTATTTCAATAGGATGAAGTTTACCGTCACGTTCTATAAGTAAATCAATTTCTTTTTGCTGGGTATCTCTATACCAATATATAAATGGGCGTTCTCCGTTATGTCTATAACTTTTAAGAATTTCAGATATAACAAATGTTTCAAAAAAGGCTCCATTCATTGCTCCTTTTTCAATAACTTCTGGACTTGACCAACCTGTTAAATACGCGCATAATCCTGTATCTAAAAAATAGATTTTGGGCATTTTGGTCATTCTTTTGGTTATGTTATGGTAATATGGTTCCAAAAGATACACTATATTTGACGAAACTAAAATAGATAACCAAGTTTTTGCAGTAGGCTCGGATATATCAACTTCATTAGCCAATTCAGAATATTTTAAAACTTGTCCTGTTCTTGCTGCAACAACACGAATAAAATTTAAAAATTTCATTTCGTTTGATACAGAAGTTAAATCTCGGATATCTCTTTCTATATATGTTCTAATGTAAGCACTGTAAAAAGCATTTCTATCTTGATATTCATTATTAGCATTTAATGCAGGAAAAGAACCATTAAAAATTATTTTAAATATTTCAGATGTGGTATATTTTTTACTGATTTTTCTTCGTTCTTCAACATACTCCAAGCTAGGCAAAAAAGGTTTATTATTTGGCTTTTGAGACAATTCAGTTAATGATAACCCCATTAAATCAATAATGCCAACTCTTCCTGCAAGTGACTCTGATACATTTTTCATTAAATGAAATTGTTGTGAACCTGTAAGCCAATATTGTCCTGTCTTATCTGATTTATCTACCTCTAATTTAATGTATGATAATAATTGGGGTGCATATTGGATTTCATCAATAATTAAAGGTGCTTTATGATTTTCTAAAAACAATTTTGGTTCGTTTATTGCAAGTTCTCTCTCAGATAAATCGTCTAGAGAAACATAGTTTCTATTTTTATCACAATGCTTAAGTAAGGTGCTTTTTCCGACTTGTCTTGCACCTGTTACTAAAACAACCTTAAATTGTTTTGATAATTTTTTTATGACACTTTCAGCGGTTCTGTTAATATACATCTTATACCCTTTTGTGATTTTTCTAAAATGTAATTTTACTTTAATCAAAATTTGTCTAAATGTCAATAGTTTTGTCAAGTGCTGGCATTTAAATATTGAAATCCAATATTTTTTTATAAATAAGGTTTATAAATTGTTATATTCAATTTCAAAACCTTTTAGTCATGAAAAAAATAAAATTATGTTTTGTGCTAGAATAAAGTCATGATAAAAAACTTTAAGTGCAAAGCGACTGAAAAGATTTATAATGCTCAACATTTATAATAAGTTTATAGCACAATGGATCTATTGTATTATTGATTCATGGTGGGAATCGTCCGAACATTGGGAAATTGTTACAAAGAGCTAATGGAGTCCTTATAACGTGAAACAAGAAATGATTTCTTTTAACACCAAGTTTGAGATTTTTAGAAAATTAAAAATTAATAAATTTTATACATAACTTATTGGTATTGCGTTAACATTTTTAGAAATTGGCAAATCTTTATCTATTAAACAAATTATTGCACCGTCACCAATTCTATCTTCTGGAATTACTGAAAAATTCTTAATCATATTCTTATCAGGATTTGCTGATTTTTTAATTTCTATAGGATAAAGTTTACCATTATTTTCGATAATAACATCAATTTCTTTTTTATCTTTATCTCTATAATAATAAATATTGGGTTCTTTTAGATTATGCACATAACTTTTTACAATTTCAGAAACAACAAAGGTTTCAAAAATAGCTCCGCTCATTGCACCAGCTTCTAAAACCTGTGCATTACTCCAATTAGTTAAATATGAGCATAATCCCGTATCTAAAAAATACAATTTAGGTGTTTTTACAATTCTCTTATTTAAGTTTGAAAAATAGGGTTGTAAAAGATATACAATATTTGATGATACTAAAATTGAAACCCAAGATTTTATTGTTGGAACAGATACACTCACTTCATTTGAAATTTCTGCATGGTTTAGCATTTGTCCCGTTCTTGCAGCCAAAACTCTTAAAAATTTTAAAAAATCCATTTCGTTTTTAACAGCATTTAAATCTTTAATATCTCTTTCTATGTATGTTTGCAAATATGATTTATAAAAAGTTTCCCAATCTAAATCATTATTTATGTTAAGTTCTGGATAAGAGCCTTTCCAAATTTTCTCATAAATATCAGACAAATCGTGATTTTTAGAATTGTTTCTCATTTCTTCTATAAATTTATCTGTCGGTAAAAATGTAAGCTGATTATTATTATCAATTTCTTTTAAAGAAAAACCTTTTAAATCAATGATAGCAACGCGCCCAGCTAAAGATTCTGTTACATTTTTCATCATATGAAACTGTTGAGATCCTGTAAGCCAATATTGACCTTTTTCGTCTGAATTATCTACTGCGATTTTAATATATGCTAATAAATTTGGAGCATATTGAATTTCATCAATAATTAATGGTGCTTTGTATCGTTGAAGAAATAATTCGGGCTCATTTATCGCCATTTCTCTAATCTTATAATCATCTAATGTGACATAATTGCGGTTTTTATCACAATGTTTTAACAATGTACTTTTTCCAACTTGTCTAGCTCCAGTTACAAGTAAAACTTTGAATTGTTTTGTTAATTTTAAAATACGTTTTTCTAATGTCCGTTCAATGTACATACAAAACTCCGACTAATTTAATTTACTATTTTATAATAGTCGGAATTTACATTTTTGTCAATTTTTTTTAAGAGTGATTTA
>CALAFU010000058.1 GCA_937891325.1 uncultured Candidatus Melainabacteria bacterium
ATGCGAGTTTCAATATAGGTTGTCATATGACCCAGAAAATGCGATTGAAATTCCATTGAGCTTAAATAGTATTACAGTAAAATATAAAGTAGGAGGTCAAGTTAGATAATGGCAGTTGGTACTGTAGTAAGTGTAGACCAAGCAAAATCAATGCTACGTGAAGCGAACAGAGATTATTATGGACGTAAAACTTGGCAATCTTTGTATGGTAATGTTGCATTACAAGAACAACAAGCGATGAGTTCGTTAACACAAGATTACGCATCTGACGTTGCTGAAGCTTATGCAAGTGCATATCAAAATAAACAAGCAATCGCAGCAAGTAATATTGGACAAGGGTATAAATTTGCAGCACAAGAAGATATCGACGCAGCTTTAGCTGAAGCATTTGAAACATATCACGCAAATTATTTGTCTAGTGCATCACAAGTAAGTTCATCTATTGCACAACAAACAGAAGCTATTGCATCAGCAGAGCAAACACAAGCTGAAAATGTAGCAGCGATGGCTGATAAACCTTATGAATATTTACAATCGATATGGGCACAATATAAAGACACATATAACAAAGATTTGTGGGATGAGTACACTGCATTAGATGATAATTTTAAAGCAGCTTTCCTTGAACAGCATCCAGAAATGCAAGCGTCTTTACATAACATATTCAACAATCCTAATTGGCAAAAATATTTAACACAACGTACTGACGTCGATACAGGTGAAGCATATTATGATTTAATGACGTGGGATGAATTAGCTCAAGCTCGTGGGTTCTATGATGAAAATCAAGCATTGACTGTTGCGGGTACAGACTTCTTTGACCAAATGATTAACGAAGCTGCAAATCTAAACATTGAGGGCTTACCGTCATTTGGTGAATGGTTGAAAGGTTCTAATGCAGACTTATACAATTGGGCAACAAGTGATGACGCTTTTAATTATAGTTTACGTAGTAACAATATGGGCACATTCCAGCAATACCTCGGTATGATGTCTACTGACCAAGCGTATCAATTTGTAGAACGTTATGGTGGAATGAGTTCAGATGAAGTCAAAGGATTGTTTAGTAATATACAAACTAAAGCTGACGATATTGCTAAACAAGTTAGTGAAAAAGGTGGTACCGACAGTAAAGCTATCTTAAATGATTATAAATCGCTGACGAACGATATTAAATCTGTTACGGAAACATTAGGTTTTGATACTCAAGAACTCGAAAAAGCTTTTGCAACTACTTTAAAAGAAGCTGGTATAATAAGCAGCGACAGAACGAGTGTATCATTTGATGAACTTGTTGATATTATATCTAACAATACCGATTCTATAGTAGATATTAGTAAACAAAAAGTCACAACCGTTCTTGCAGGTACGGGTGCAACAATGGCCGCCGGAGCTGTCGCAGGTAGTTTCCTTATGCCTGGCTTCGGTACGGCGATTGGTGCATTCGTCGGTGGTATCATGGGCGCAATCGCAGGTGTAATAGATGCTTCAAATACCGCTAAAGAGTCAGAAGCCAACAATATGCAAATTAGTCAACGTATTCAAAAACAAATAGAAACGTTAATTACATCACTTACTGCATATGCCGAACAGCAACGCAGATTAAAGCAAAAAGGTTACTAAACTACACAAAATTGAATATAATATAATGAATAAGGTTGAATGGCTACTCGTTCAACCTTTATTCATACACTGTTACTTTTGTAACAAAGATATTTTATAATTGCGAAGAGCAATAAAGGAGTATATATGGCAGTTTTAAAACAACAAAGTCAAAATTATTTAAACGCTTATGAAGCGGCATATCGTCAGTATGGTAGTACAAAAGGTTTTGACCAGAGTGAATGGGAACAAGAAGCACGTCAAGGTAACCTTGACCAGTATATTGGAATGTTATCACAATCTAATGATTTTGATTGGGATGCAATGACAAAAAAATATAATTCGGCATATGCTACACCTGAAACAATGTTGGCAATGAAGTACAATGAGACTTATACTGATAAATCATTGACATCAAGAAAGAAGCGGTCGGTATTAAAATACAATGACGACGGTTCGGTTGCCACATTAGCAGATGGTACGCCTATTTATGAAGATGTAGAAATGACCGATTATGAATATTATGCATATAACATTAGAGAGGCAAATAATCGTAATATGCAAAATATATTACTTCAAGAACAACAAGAAGCTAAAGATGCTCGTAATTGGTTCATAAAAGTTCTTTATGATGCTGCAGATTTAGTACCGTCTACTGCTCAATCTGCACTTAGTTGGTTAGACGGTGCGTTGGCGTTAGGACAAGGTGCTGTTAACGCATTGTTTAATTTAGATAGTAGTGCTGCAAATATTGGAGAATATTTTACCGAATTTGCAGATAGATTTGTTACAGCAAATGCAGATGCAAAAGGACAAATAAGTCTTGAAAAAATGCTATCTCCAGAATTGTATGAAGCACTAATTGAATGGGAAATGGAGCATACAGATAAATATGATGTCGATGGTACTCCTGCTGATAATTTTTATACGAATTTTATTGTACCCGCTGTCGATACTCTTGCTAAAGGTGCAGTGAGTAGAGTCGTTAGTATGGGTATTCTCAGTAATTTTGGTGCTGGTTCTACTCCTACATATTTGCCATCGTACAACACTATTGCTCAAGCCGTATCTACTGCAACATTTTATACTTACGTCACAGGTGAGAACATCGCTGAAATGTATAACAATTTTGCAGCAAATGATATATCTGTACCTAATGGTCAGATACTTATAAACGCTACACTTAAATCAGCTTTACAAGCTACTGTTGAATTGGCGGTTGATAAAATATTTGGTGGTGCTACGCAATTAGATAATTGGATATTTGGACGTAAAACTTCCACTGCAGGTAATATAAGTGGAAATTTACGGCTCGGCGGTATTCAAAAAGTATTAGTTGATGCAGTGCACGAGGGTACTGAAGAAGTATTACAAGATGTGTCCGATTGGTTTGTCGATAGAACATTCAAACTTCTCAATAATTGTATGGGTAATCCTGAGATTGCAGATGAGTTTGGTAATACGACTGAAATTTCAATGGAGTCACTAATAAATACTTTCTTAGTATCTGCATTGACGTCCGTTGTAAGTAGTACTATTGCTATTGCAGGAACAAAAAGAGTTAGTACTGGTAAAGTTAAATACAATAAAGATGGTAACCTCAAAGTTGATAAAGACGGTAATGTTAAATACAAAAAACTTAGCAAGCTTCAATCTTATGCGTTGAATAATCAGTTATCGAGTATGCTCGAAAATTTAAATAAGTTATCTGAGTATTATAGTGATGTTGATAGTACACAAGTTGGACTTGAATATAAGACATTATTGACTCAAAAAACAAAAATTGATGAGTTAGGTACTAAAATTGCAGAAGCACAAAAAGCCTCAGATAAAACGCAAATAACAGCATTACAACAAGAACTCGATGCCACAATTAAAGAAACTGAACAACTAACTTCGATAATCTTTAAACGTACAATTGACCAAGAAGCAGAACTCGCAAATTTGTCAATTGATGAACAAGTTAAAGCATTAGGTACAGAATATAATAGTCTTAAACGCGAATTTGAAAATGAACTCAATGCTCATAAATCTGAAATTGATGCAAATAAATCTGAATATATTACAGCATTTAAAGCGGCATATGGTTCATTACGTTTACTCGCTAAAGTTGCAACAGAACTTGGTGATGAAGAATTTGCTAAAACACAAACGATAATTGCTAAACTTGATAGTATGAGTGGCACCGACATCATAAAAGCTGGCGCTGATTTAAAAGCACAAGTTAATGAAATATTAAATTTTGCATATGATAGCAAAGGTAATCTTGTAAAAGTGTCTGGTGTTAGAGATTTAGAAAAGGTAATAAAACGTTTGGAAGATGCGGCTATTACTGAAATTTCTCAAGTTGTAGAACGTGGACAAAATATTGATTTGCTTAATGTATCTGATAATACAAAGAAAAACTTAAAAGATTTATTTGAAGGTAGTGAAAAAATACAAAAGGCTGTACTTACAGGAGATGGTAATAAAATTATTGCCATACAAACTCTTGATAATACCGATATTGTTTTTATACCTGAACAATACGCTAAAAATGCAGATGGCACAGTTATTTACAAAACAATAGCCGAAGGTGAATTAGTTGAAAGTATTTGTAATGGTGATTTCAAAGGTTTGGCTCTTGATACTATCTTAGAAACATATCGTAAGATATCAGGTATAGAAGATGCAACTCTTAACGAAGCGGTATGGAACCTTGTATTTAACCAAAGTTTTTTCACAGCAATGTTATCGGTATCTAATAAAGATATATATCAATTGCTTACTTCACTTAAAAATATTGCAGAAAAGACCATTGCTAAAGATAAACGTGAAGTTGCGTATGTTGATAAAATGAAATCAATAGTTAAGAATATGTCTACTGCGGTTTATAACTATTGTATACTGCAACCTTATGCTGATATTAACATCGATATACTTACTAAAAATCAACAACGTAAAATTGAAGCAGCAAGATGGTGTAATAATTTATATGCACGCGTAATAAATGATAATACGTATAAGCAACTAAGTAAAAATGATTGGAACGTTTTGAATGCTCGTGTAAATAGTTTATCTATTAGTACACAAGAGAAAAACGATATTTTAAATTTACTAAAATCTGCACATTGGCAAGACCGTCAAAATGCAATGAATAGAATTAACACTGTACGTTATGCAATGTTTACGAGTGCATATGATGGTAAAATATATATGCCAGATACAAACAATGCGAATAGAGCGTTTAATGTTTGGTTGCAAAATAACGGTTTAACTATTGAAGCGTTGCACAATATTGATGTCATTAGTGGCGATATTAAAGAAAATGTAACTACATCATACGGTGAATTCAATCAAGATAATTTATACAAATATTATATTGATAGTTTTGAACAATCGTGTAATGAACGTTATTCATTCTTAATTGGTAAACAAAATACAATTTCTATATATGAAAAGAAAACAGGTGAACAAGTTGGTTTCTCGACATATTTAGCGAACACTGATTTAATTACATCGGGCGAAGCATTAGATAAACGTCAAATTGTAATGAAGGGACAAAAGGATAATAATGTCGTGGTAAAATTTGTTGATGAAAACATTGATTTAGCGACAAAAGCATACTTATCGATTGATAATATCATAAATGACCCGTCTTTACTTAAACCCGATATACAAAGTAAAATAATTGCTAAATACGGAACATTAAATAGTGAAACTGCCTTTTTGTATTTGCGTGATGCAATTGTAAAACAATATAAAACACGTACAATAATTGTATTAAGTGACGGTACATATGCTTTTGGTGATGTTAAATCAATGCAATCATTACTTATAAATGATAAATTTGAGATTACTGACGATACAAAAATCTCAAATATCATTAAAAAAGAATATTTAACTGGTCGTTTAAAAGATGTTGATATTGTTTTAACTAATGAAATAGGTGTAGCGGAATATGCTGCTAATGATAATACAATTTACATAAATAGACAACTTGCAAAACAAAATGATAGTTATTTATCATTTGCATTATTGCATGAATTTCAACACGCAATACAAATTGAAAATGGAATGAATTTGGGTATAAATGTTGCATGGCTCAACAGTAAATCAGTATCTGTAAAAATGCGTAAAGCAATTATTACAGATATACGAAATCATTATCCTGATTTATTTAAAAATGTTGATAAAGGCAGTAATGAAGAGTTATCAATAGCAAATGATGTAGTTTATTATGCATCTGGTGAAAGCGATGCGTACGGTATGCGTGGTTCTACATTATTGAATTTTTATCCTATACGAGTAACAGAGTCTATCAAAGGTACAACTATTGTTACTCCTTGGGGTAAAGAATACAATATTTCTACTGCAATGCCGATGTCTTTGCAAGTACAAGATTTTTACAATAATTTAATAACGTTAATACCAGAGAATGAATATAAAGATTATACTGAAACACAGTATCAGAAAGCTTTTAAATTATTACCGAGTGCTATTGTAGACGTATATGATAGATTAAGAGAAGTAGCTTTAAATACTGTATTAGACAATGCAGATATTACCGCATATTTGGTAGCACCTATATCTAAAGATGCAATCGCAAATGATATTAAAATTAAAGCGAGAAATGCATTAAATAATGACGACATACGATTTGCGTCACAAATGAATGTGTTAATACAATTAGGTGGTTTACCAACACATGAAGAACTTGTACGTCTCACAAAAATATCACAGCAGCCGAGTACATTTGATAATAATTATGATAAATATTACAAATTAAATGATGGTGAAATCGATATACTTGAAAAATACCGTTCTCATTTCTTATCAAGAAAACAAGTTGAAAGTATGAAAATTCCCATTGTTCGTTGGCAACAAAATAAAGTCAATCGAATATCTGATGGCGACTTTTTGTCGTATTCAATGTTTCCTACTCTCGCCGATGGTAAACACAATTTTGATAGTTTATATCCAATACTTACTACTTGGGCTGACGCATCAATTAAGAATGGTATAGAACGTGATAAGAAATTACTTGATAAAGTATACATATCATACGGTCTCATCACGATGAAGGATATATTGATGTATTCTGCTCCATTGTCTGAGGTATTGATTGATATAAATACGGCTAACAATTTTAAACAAATATCATTGAACTTATCAGAACGTGCCGCGTTAACAACAGATAAAGATGCGCGTAGATATGGCACTACTGCTGGACGAGTATATGTTAATAAAGGTAGTAATACGATTGAAAAAATACAAAAAGATATCGCGGTCGCCAGTAAATTGTGTTTCGATAATAAGTTATATTTAACTGCACCACATTTAGATATTGAAAAATCGATAAGAGCGTATACGAACGCTGTTGATACTCAAGTAACGTATGCTTCAATGATGAGTGAAGTAAATGACAAACTGAGTAAAATATTAGGTGGAGCTGGTTATTTATTTGAAAAACAATTTTATAATACTGACATAGTTACGTTGTCTAAAGACCCGTCTATTAAGCACGTTCGTGAAGCTTCACAAAAGGCAGTTTACGAATGGTATAGAAATGCAATAGGTGACGTTAGTTATTCAGAATTTATGAAATCAGATATACCTATAATTCTCATCAAGATGAGTGATACTGATAACTACGATAAGAATTTTGTATTTCCGGCGTTTTCATTTACAAATATTAAAAACGCATTCGTGATAGCACGCAGAATGTCTAGTGATAATTCTGCTATATTTATTGCTAATGGTTCAATTAAAGCCACAGATATTCTTGCAATTAAAAAAGCTCAAGCTATTGGTTTATTAGTTAACGATGCAACAATAAATAACCAGTACATTTTTGCTCAAAATGAATTACATGAATTACAAAATGGTGAAGTTATAAACTCGTTATCTGGTAATCGTATGTCTCTTGCAAAACGTAATAATAGACGTACAAATGAAATAAAAACTACAATTAACGAATTATTTAAACAAGGTCTTGACGAAAACACTATTGTAAAACAATTGACACAAAAATATAGTGATGTTTCTACTGATGTACTTACTGATATATTTATGTCTACAATAGATAAATTAAAAGAAGATAGTGTAATTAACGCAAAGAAAGAAGAAACGAATAAAAAGTTTGAAACTCTTGCTGCTAAGACTGAGAAAATAACCAGTAGTGAAAGACGTTTACCTGCGTCACGTATGTATCAAGAAGGTGTAAGAGAAACCGACGTAATAAAAAATACTCACGTATCTGAGACACGTAAGTGGATTGAAAAGCGCCCTAAACTGGATAAAAACGGTAATGTTATTCGTAATGATAAAGGTCAAATTGTATATAATTACATATATCCTACAAAATCTCGTTACGTATCACAAAAAGAAGCTGTAGGTACTAATCTCGAAAAGTATGGTTATACTCAACAATATAAACGTACTCAGATGAGTGAAGAACTTAAAAACTTCATTGTAGCAGCATCGCCTAAAATTGCAACCGAACTTTGGGAAAAAGTAAAATCGGGTAAATTAACTACGAACGACGTTTTTGACTATTTGCGTAATACGAGTATTGAAAACTTTGATGACAACACGTTTAAACTAATAAATGACACTTTTTTCAAAAATAGTAAAATTAAAACAGCTAAAGACCTCGACGTATTTGTAACAAATACTTCACAATATTATGCAATGCGCGCTGTTATAAGAGCAGCAGGTTTTGGTGAAGCGTTGCTCAATAATGCAAGTCCTCAGTTATTTGAAAAGGTGATGGCTATCATTGATGGTGATGCAAATCTTAAAAAAGTATTTGATCGAATTGTTGCTCGTTATGAAACGTATCAACATTCACAAGATGTAAAAATTGATGAAAAATATTTACGTTATTTGTGGATGAAGTATTATGACGGTACACTTGAAATGGCTGGTTATATTGGTACTATCGCAAGAGCAATTGCTATTGCTGGATATCGCGTATCTGGTAGAGTGTATGCAGATAAGTCAATTGAAGCAGGTATTGGTAGTGCAAAAAATAAAAACGGTAGTGATGACGATTTGACTCTCGCCGATGTTACTGAAGATACTACAGCGTTAGATGCGTTCTCTAAGATTTTGGGTGGAGCATCACGTGAAGAAAAAACGAGTGAAATACTTCAAGTCTTAATTAGTAGAGCACACGAAAAGCATCCAAATGCAAGTTATCAGCAATTTGCAAAATACGCTGCTAAAATGAAGATGCAACTTGAAGAGTTATCAGATAAAGAATTTGCTAAACAATATGCGAAATATGTTGGTAATATGACTGAAGAAGATTTCAATGCATTGTATCTTAAAGCAGTTATTGCAAGAACCACAGGTATTGACGTAAATAAATTGTCTGATAAGCAAAACGACGAGTTAGAAAAAATTGCTAAAACCGTTGCTAAAAAAGTTACTCGTAATAATACTGCAATTGTAAATAACATTAAAAGTATTTCTCGTACTATTCGTGCTAATTTGAGTGCTAAATCGAAGAAGCTGTTCTTAGAACAAAACAGTGATATCTTTGATGACAAAGGTTATGTTAAGAAAGAACTTTATCAAACTACTGACTCAAAAGGTAGAACTGTTTTAAAAAGCGTAGATGAAATTCAAGCACTTGAAGATAGAATACGTGAATTAAGTAAAAACGTACAAGCTGGTGATTACTCTTCTAAACAAGCACTTTATTGGAGACAAAAGTTTGATAAACAAATTGCTAAGTTACAAGCCGAAAACGAAAAATTGGCTCGTGAAATTGGCAAAGGTAAAGAGACCGTAATAAACGTTACTGTTGCAGACGATGTTCTAACAATAGATGCGACTAAAGAAGTACCTGATATTTTGAAACGTGTTCTTGCTACATCCTTTAAGAAGTATGCTGAGTCTAAAACGCAATATCTTGCTAATGATGGTGAAATGCATATTAAGATGAACTTAGAAACGTTTATCAAAGATAATGCAGAATTACTAACAGTTTTAACTCAGACAGATGTTGATGCTATAGTAGATTTCTACACAACAAGTGATATTATTGTAAATACTAATAAATCACGTCAATATATGGCTACAGAGATTTATCTTGGAACGTATTTATTACAAGGTGCTAAACTTGGTAAATTTATATTAACGGAAGAACAACGTAATGCATTAGAAACGAAACTTGAAACTATTGTATCTAGTGCTGGTGCCGAACTCGCCGCATGGAAAGCAGCTAAGAAAATGCTTGACCCAGTAAAAGCATTAGTACAATCTCTTGCTAAAAAGACAGGTATTGAATTCCGTCAAGAAGACATCAATAACTTATCTAAAGCTTTAGAAACTGGAGATGTTACTCGTATACAAACAGTTAAGCAAAAGATGTATGATAACGCAATGAAAGATTACAAAGGTCGTAAGAAATCATTCTTAGATAAATTGTATGAATTTGAGCGTTTGGCGATGTTAAGTGGACCAGGTACTTGGGTACGAAATCAAGCATCCAACGTATTAGTTACCGGTACTAATTTAGCAAGTGAACAACTCGGTAATCAAGTTACTAATTTTGTACGTAAATTACTTCCTAAGAAATGGCTTAAAAAACGCGATGAAGTAAGTATTCAAAGCAAACAATATAAAATTGTCGGCACAAAAGTAAGTACTGAAACACAACAATGGATAAAAACGCAAATCATCGATAGTAAGTTTATTGACCTTATATCAGACGGTTTGAGTAAATACAATCCTGCTCGTTTTAAAGAAGCTACTACTTCTGACAATATGGTGGCGATGATAATGCATGCTGTACAAGCTGATATTTATCAAAATCAAACAGTTGCGGGTAATGAAGTTCTTACAGTAATGAATAAGTTTATTGCAAAAATGATGTCTGATAACTTTTGGATAAAGAAATCAACGATACGTTATTTAGGTAAAATACTTACTGAAGATAATGTCGATTTGAGTAAGGGTGTTCAAAATAAAGCAGTTCTTGAACATATTGCTGACGCGTATGTAATGGCAGCAAGAGATTACATGCATAAACCTAATTTCATTAACGACCTTGAACAACTTATGCGTGAAAAACTCGGACCTGTAGGTTTCTTTGCTTATAAACAATTTTGTCCTTTCTTATCTGCGTCTACCAATTGGTTACTTGAAGGAATGAACTATACACCTATCGGGTTAGCAAAAGCTATTGTCGATTATGCTAAACTTGAGAATACTGTAGATAAACTTGAATTAGCTCGTCAAAGAGGTGAGAAGGTAGTATCTGCACGATTTGCTGATTATATGATTAAACGTAGAATTGGTAAGGGTGTTCTTGGTACAATCGGTTTAGTTATCGGTGCAGCATTGGCTGCGTGTGGATTCGCTGGTATCGATGAACAAGATGACAAATACAAATTAAAAGTCGGTAATGTTTACATTGATATTTCAAATATCTTTGGTTCACAAGGTATTCTTTTGGGTATGGCGTTAGTTAGTACGTGTAAAGGTGGTAATCCTTGGGGTATGTTTAGTACAGCACTAGGTACATTGCTTGAAGAGTCATTATTTAGTGATATGTATAACTCATTCAGATATGCAAATAGTTTCGGTGAAGCTATGGCAGATGTGCTTGTGTTCGACAGATTAAATATGTTTGTACCAAACTTTGTAAAAACAATAGCAAATATTGCGAATGTGTATAAAGTAAAGTATAGCAAAGGTATTCTTGGTAAATTCGAATATGCAGCAGTAAGTTCAATACCGTTCCTTGCATACGCAATGCCTAAACGTTACGACCCATATACAGGCGAAGCTCAAGTTACCTTTGACGCACAGTTTATTACTAATCTTGCTAATAAGCTGCTACCGTTTAAAGTATATCCTTACCATATAAGTGACATTGAGAAAGAAGCAATTTCGCTTGGTGTAAACAAAGGCGAATTGACTGGTAAATACACTGTTAATGATACTTCTGTAAATTTAAGTACGAGCGATAGAAGTACTTTGAATGAATTCTATGGCAAGCTTAATGCAAGTGAATTAGACGACCTTTTCAAAAATAAAGTTAAATATAAAGTCAAAGACGAAAAGACTGGTAAATATATTGAAATTACTTATTCACGTATGACAGATGCTCAAAAAGCAAATGTTATTCAACGTATTATGAGTGATAATGCTGAGTACTCTAAGATTTATATACTGACAAGTACTGACAAATACAAATATTATGCTACCGATGCTGAATACAACGCATTAAAAAAGCTCGGTATAACTAAAAATGTATACCGAGCTAAAGAGTCTAAATTTGTAGCAATTAAGTAAGTCTATACCATTTACGTTCATTGAGCTTATCATTTAACCATTCTATATCGGAAGGTTCGCCGATAATATCAATATAGTCTCCGGATAGCGGGCATCTTAACACAAGGTGCTCGTTATCTTTTTGTATTAAACGTATTGAATGTTTGAGATTTTGTGCACGTGACTCAACGTATCTGAGAGTTTCATATCGCGTAACATATTGATATGGTGCATATTTTGCAGTATGAATTTCCATAGGCCTCCTTTTTTAATATATAATATTTTTAATCAATATATTTTATCAAATCAAATATAAATCTGTCTCTATTATATATTAAAATAATCAAATCTATTTGTTTTATTGATATTCAATCCATCAATTTCAATCCAATTGATATCTAATAACTCAGAGCAACGTTGAACATAAAACATATAATCAATATCTTTTGCAATGTCTTTGAAGGAATAAGTATGCAAAGCTTCATTAACAAGACGGCAATGGTCAGGTACACCTGTCATTGTAGTATATGATAATTTACCTTTATACATTTTAACTTTATATATTTGTCCGAGTGATGTATCTTTACTCGCATACACGCGATTACATTTATAAAGAGGTATTTCCATACCATTTGAT
>CALAFU010000059.1 GCA_937891325.1 uncultured Candidatus Melainabacteria bacterium
CAACCTTTTATTTTTGTCCGTAAAAAATCGTACGTAAAAATACGTACGCTATACACCTACAAGGGTGGTTAAAATAAAACGCGGGCGGTGCATTGCACCGCCCGCGTTACTTATATGACAGTAATAGTCTAGCGATTACGCTTCGTCTAATGCTGCAACACCTGGTAATACTTTACCTTCGATGAATTCTAATGAAGCACCACCACCTGTTGATACGTGAGTGAAGTCTTCAGCTTTGAAGAATTTCTTAGCAGCAGAAACTGAGTCACCACCGCCAATTACTGATGTAGCGCCGTTTTTAGTAGCTTCAACGATATCTTTAAGGATTGATTTTGTACCTTCAGCGAATTTAGGGTTTTCAAATGCGCCAACAGGGCCGTTCATAAGGATTGTTTTAGAAGATTTGATAACTTCTGCAAATGCTTTTTGTGATTCAGGGCCTGCATCTACGCCTTCGAAACCGTCTGGAATGTTCTTAATTTCTACAACTTTGTTAGTTCCGTTGCCTGAAAAGTCGTCTGTAACAAGAACATCAGTAGCCATAACTAGTTTAACGCCTTTATCTGCGGCTTTCTTTTCGATTGCTTTAGCAACTTCTAATTGGTCGTCTTCGCAAATTGAGTTACCGATTTTGCCACCGTTAGCTTTTACGAATGTATAAGCCATACCACCGCCGATAATCATATTATCAACCTTGTCTAATAAGTTTTCTAAAACACCAATTTTAGAAGAAACTTTCGCACCACCAACAACAGCAGTGAAAGGTCTTTCAGGGTTATCTAATGCTTGAGATAAGCAACGGATTTCTTTTTCCATTAACAAGCCAGATACAGCTGGTTTAAGGATTTTAGCTAATTTTGCAGTTGAAGTGTGGTTTCTGTGAGCTGCGCCAAATGCGTCGTTTACGTAGAAATCACCAAGTTTTGCAAGTTCTTCAGCGAAAGTCATATCGTCATCTTTAGCTTCTTCAGCCTTGTAGTAACGAATGTTTTCTAATAAAGCAACTTGACCGTCTTTTAAGTCTGCTAATTCTTTGTCAGCGCCTTCACCAACAGGTGATTTAACGAATTTAACTTCTTGACCAAGAACTTTTGACATATATTTAGCAACAGGTTCAAGTGATAAATCTTCTAATTTTTGACCTTCTTTAAGTTTTTGAGGTCTGCCCAAGTGAGCCATTAAGATGATTTTAGCACCTTTATCTTGCAAGAATTTTATTGTTGGTAAAATTGCTTGAATTCTAGTGTCATCAGTAACGTTTTTGTCAGCGTCTAGAGGAACGTTGATGTCTACTCTAACTAACGCTCTTTTACCTTGAACGTCGCCTAAATCTTTGATTGATTTTTTCATTTTGTTAATCTCCTTTTATAAGTACAAAATTTATATTATTTCTTACATTCCTATTTTAATCGACACAAAATTTTAAGTAAAGTATTAATTTTTTTTCACATATATTGAAATTTTTTTTTAGTTTAAAGTACAATATACATAAAGTGTCGATAAATAGCATGGGAATTATGGAATGATGGACGATTTATTAACAGGATATAACTTTTACTCGAGCGGTCGAGATATGGAACTTATCACTAAAATTGTCGACACATTAAAAGATATTTTGGAATATGATAAGAAGCAAGCAAAGCCTTTATTCTTGCGCACTACAGACAACTTTATTATGAATATTGCACGTAAAGTTGTTGAAGAAAAGAAAAAGACTTTTTTAATTGGTATTACAGGCGAAAGTGCTTCTGGAAAGACTGTATTTGTTGATAATACTACACATGCTTGTGTTAAAGATTCTCATGACGGCATTTATACAGTAGTTAGACAAGATGATTACTACAAAGACACATCAAAAGAATTGAAGGAAGCTGGTAGCTACGAGGAATTATTTAAAACAGGTTTTAGCTTTGATACCCCTGATGTTATTGATTTACAGCTAATGAGAGAACACTTAATTGCTTTAAAAGAAGGTAAAGAAATTACCTCTCCTCGTTACAACTTTGTAACTTGTGAATCTACTCCGGACGGGGATGTTAAAAAGCCAGCAAAAATCATCTTAACAGAAGGTTTATATGTTCTAAATGAACAAGTACGCGATATTATGGACGTAAAAGTTTATGTATTTACTCCATTGGAAGTTTTAAAAGATCGTTGGTACAAGCGTGCAGCAAGCAGAGGCAAAACAGGCGAAGCTGCGGATATGCAATTTAAAGATGTAAACAAAACGGCTCAACAATACATAAGACCTACATATCCGATTGCAGATGTAATTATCAACGGGCTTGTATCTCAAGAATATATTGTAGAAATTACAGACAAAATTTTTGACTCAATCAAAGCATTATTCTAAAAAAAATCATATATTTTGACTATTTGAAATTTGTAAAAACATCATTATACTAAAACTATGAAACGTTTTTTGTTAACAATTTTAATGATTATGTTTTCAACTCTTACGGTAAATTCGCAAGAACTGTTTTTGCGTGGATATGATGGTATTGAATTACCTGTAGGAACGCTAATTCAGGTTATTAATTTACAAGAATTTTCAACAAAATATTGCGATGAAACAACAAGAGTTTCTTTTGTTGCAACAAACGATACTTACATGCAAGAAATGGTTATAATCCCTAAGGGAACACGTTTTTACGGCATGATTGAAAAAATGAATGAGCCGATTGTTGGTACAAATGCATCAATGGTAATAAAAATTACGAAAATGGTTCTGCCAGATGACTTTGAGATACCTATGAAGGGTTATATTTATTCCACAAATAAAAATATAATTGGTGGCGGTTTAACAGAGCCTGCAAGTTATGTAAAAGTTCCTCATTATCAACAAGGTTTCGGAATTGGTACAAATAAATTTGTTCCAGGACCAGCTCGTAGAATGGGCGAACACCTTACTATTGCTGCGGGTGCGGACCTTATGATTGTGCTAACAAGTCCTGCATACATTACACATACCTTAACAAATTGACACGAACGAATAAAATAAATAAAATATCATTATCGTATATTTTTATGAGGTAATGATATGAAAAAACAAATTAGCTTTCTTTTAATCGCAACATTTATTACGATGAATGCTTCTTTTGCGGCTTCAAATTTTCAGTATGATTCATCATCTCAAGTATATTCAGGACAACCGTTAAGAGGTTCTGTTGTGAGTGTTCCTGCTGGTGCTGTAATGTCAGCTGTAACAACTTCAGAAATTGGTTCTGAAACTTTAGTAAAAGGTCAAGCTGTACAATTGGCATTAGGTTCAGACTTTTACTATAACGGAAAAATGATTGCTCCAGCTGGAAGTACTGTTATCGGTACAGTGACAGAATTGTCAAAAGCTAAATATGGCGATATGAACGGTAGAGTTAAAATTTTGTTTACACAAATTACAACTCCTTATGGCGTTCAAATCCCTATTTCTGGCGTAATCAAGACCAATGACGGTTCAGGAGTTCTTGTTGGCGGAACAAAAATGGACGTAACAAAAGAATATGCAAAGAATATGGCAGTAGGTACAGCCGCAGGTGCTTTATCAGGACTTGTGTTTGGTGCATTAGCTGGCGGTGACGTTGGTCGTGGCGCAGCTTTAGGTACTGCTGTTGGTGCAGGTGGTGGCGCAGTTAAGGCTGCAGCTCAAAAAGGAAACCCTGTTTCTATTCCTGCAAATTCACGTATAGACATTCTTTTAAATCAGCCAATTACAGTAAACCCTTCGGCATATAGCTACGAAGATTAGAAGGTTAGGGAATAAATTATTTTATACTTTTTGTAAAAGTATGAAATAAAAAGTGGGATATCAAATGTCAATTCTAGGAAATATTAACAGTTTAATAGACGAAGACGATAACGAACAACAACATGGCTATACAACGCCAGCCGTTATCAAAGATAACAAAGACTATATTTCAATTAAAAAAGCCTTTGTTCTATCATTAATTTTACACCCTGCGGTAGTTGGTGTAATAGCTTTGATTGGTCTAATTTTGATGCTTTTCGGCATAAATTTATTTATGGCAGAAAGACCAAAACCAAAAATGAATGATATTGAGTTTGTTTTGGTTGATAGAGAAGCAACTCCAAGAAATATGAAAACGCCATATCGTTCTAATATGAACTCTCGTGGTGGTGGGGTTAATGATCCTAAACGTAAGGTTTCAATGCCTTCTCCAAAACCTGCAAAAACAGCCAAGCCAAAACAAGCCTCTCCAGCTCCAAAGAAAGCTGTTAAAAAGGCAGTTTCTAACCCAACTCCAAAGAAAACGGTAAATAAAAAGGTTACAAAACCTCAAGCATCAGGCGGAACTAAGACTCCAGCTAAAAAGGTTTCATCACCAAGACCAGCAGCTCCAAGTGTTAGACCTTCAGCAACAAGACCTGCTGCACCAAAGGTTACAACAAAACCAAAAACAGCATTTAATGTTCCTGTTCCACCATCTCATACAACAGGAAAATATTCAACAGGTCCTGTAAGTGGTAGTGGTACAGCAAGAAAATCTGCTGGTGGTGGATATTCACCAAATCCATCGTTAGCACCTACATATCACTCTGGTTCAGGTTCTGCATCAGGCTCTAGAACAGGTTCATCTTACGGTACAGGTTCTCGTGGTTCAGGTGCAAGCAGAGGCGGTACAGGTAACTATGGCAACCCAAGTGGTGGTGGCGGAAGACCTGGTATTGATGCAATTGCTCAACCGGATTTTGGACCATACATGGCAGATTTACAACGTCGTATCAAGATGAATTGGGATCCACCAAAGGGTAACGAAAGTAAACGTGTAGTATTGTTATTCAAGATTGCACGTGACGGAAGACTTTTATCAGTAAGCGTTTACAAGTCTTCTGGCTTAGCATCAGCTGATAACGCAGCGCTTAATGCTGTAAGAGCAACAGCTCCATTCAGACCATTGCCTGCAAACTTTAGAGGCTCAAGCGTAGATATTCAATTCACATTTGATTACAACGTATTCGGTGCAAGTTATAGATAATAAGTAATAATTAGTTAGTACAAAAAGGATAAAGGACAAAAAACATGGAATTAATTTTACATTCAATTCAACTAGATTGGCCCGTTTTAACACCAATTTTAATCTGTTCAATTTTGGTTGTTACAGTGGCAATCAACAGATACTCTTTTTATGGTAAAAACAAAAGAGATGTAGTTCAGTTCATTCCTAAATTACAAAAGGAATTGGCTAAAAACAACATGGCAGGTGCTCAAAACTTATCAATTCAATTGGGCGGTGTAATCGGCGAAGTTACAGAAGAAGCTGTAAGAATCTTCTCTGAACAAAAAGCTGGTTTCTCTCGTTCATTCGATATTGCAGCAGCTCTTGCTTCAAGAAAATTAGAAAATCACTTAACAGTTTTAGGTACAATCGGTGGTGTTGCTCCATTCTTAGGGTTGTTCGGTACTGTTGTTAGAATCTTGTACACATTCCAAGATTTGGCAACTCAAGGTAACCAATCAGCTGCGGTTGCAATGGGTATCGGTTCTGCCTTAATCGCTACTGCTTTCGGTTTAGGCGTTGCGATTGTTGCAGTTATCTTCTACAACTACTTCCAATCAGTTGTTAAACGTTACGAAGATGATTTCAACTTAATCAAATTATTATTCTTGAGCTTTGTTGATTCAAACGATGAAACAACAGTTCAATCATCACAAAATATTGCTCTATAAGGATTAACAAACAATGGCAATGAAGACAAACAAGGGTAAAGAAGCTCTTTTTACTGAAATTAATATTACACCGTTAACGGATATTTTCTTGGTACTACTTATCATCATGATGGTTGTAGCGCCTACTTTCCAATCAATGGATAACAGTATTAATATCCCTGAAATTAACAGTGGTATATCTATCGAACAAAAGAATTGTACAGTTTCTGTTACAAAAGAAGGTTTGATGTACATTAACGGTAAAGAAACTTCTCCAAGTGCTTTAGCATCTGAATTATCAACATTATTACCAACTTTAGAAAAGAAGGAAGTAGTTGTTAAGGCTGATACAGATGCAAAAAATTCCGTTGTTTTAAAAATTATGGATGCCGCTCAAGAGGCTGGTTATGAAAAATTAATCGTAGCTGGTGAACCTTTGAGCAAAAAAGAACAAAATCAATTAAAAAATGATAGTATGTCGTCTGATGAAATGGATATGCAAACAACAGCTCCAACTGATATGGGCAGAACTAAAGTTCAAAGAAGCAGTATTCCAACAGACGATGAAGAATGGGTTGAATAATTATGGCTAGAAATAAACGTGATTGTTTTAATGAAATTAATATCACACCGTTGACAGATATTTTCTTAGTATTACTTATCATTATGATGGTTATTGCACCATTATTGGATAGTCAAGGTCTTAATTTGACAGTTCCTGAAATTGTTAAAGAAGAAAATATCCAAAAGGATACTAAAATCTTGAACGTTCAAGTTACAGACGATAACAAGTATTATATCAACGATCAAGAAGTTGCAGAACAAGATTTGGAATCAACTCTAAAAGATGCAGCTAAAGATAAACCAGACGGTTTATTAATTCAATCAGCTCCAAATTCAACTCATGGTGCTGTTGTAAAATTAATGGATAATGCTAGAAATTCAGGAATTACAAGTATTTCTGTAATGGAAGGTTAGTTATTTAAAAGTTTTTTGTCTAACAAAAAGGCGCGGATTACAAAGCAATCCGCGCCTTTTATTTATTTACTTACTTGATTAAGCAAGTTCCTTTTTCGTTGTGATATCTAGTAGCTTTTTCGATTGCTCTATCCATTGAAAGTGCTATATCGTGTCTTGTGATACTTTGAGAAAGACCGCTGAATAACTGTTCTCTAGCAATTTTTGCGTTATTAAATACAACAATAACGTGAATATTATCTCCTTTTAACCTTGAAATCATAGTTTCTAAGGCAAAAGTTGCTGAAATATCCATAGATTTAATCTTTTGGCAATCTACAATAATGGTTTCTTTCTTTAGAAGTGCTTCACTTCTTGCCAAAACAGTTGAAGCTGAGCCAAAGAAGAACATTCCGTCGATGTGTAAAATTCCAAGATATAATTTGCAATCGCCGTCTAGGTTTGGTATTTCGTGGTCGTAAGTGTTTACTTTCAAGTCTTGAGTTGCTCTTGCAGCAAATAATACCGCAGAAAGAACGATACCTACACCAACAGCAAAGATTAAATCATCAATAACAGTTAGTACAAATACAGTTGCCATTACTAAAATGTCTGCTTTTGATGAATGTGCAATTACTTTCAAATATTTGTAGTCAATTATGTCAATACCAACCTTGATAAGGATTGCAGCAAGTACTGCAAGTGGAATTTGTGAAGCGAAAGGTGCTAAAAATAGCACTACGCAGATTAAAAAGATTGAATGAACAACACCTGATAATCTTCCTGTCGCACCGCTATTGATGTTGATTAGTGTTCTCATGGTAGCGCCTGCACCTGCTAAACCTCCAAACATACCTGCTAAAGCGTTACCAATACCTTGTCCTACAAGTTCTCTATTTGAATTATGTTTTGTGTTTGTAATTGAATCAACCACCAAGCATGTTAATAGAGAGTCGATAGAGCCAAGTACTGCAAGGGTTATAGCTAAAGGTAAAATTGCTTGAAAATCATGAAAAGAAATTAATCCAAGCTCAAAATGAGGTAAACCTAAAGGAATTTCGCCAATAGTTTTTACGTCAAAATGAAACGCCATTGAAACAACTGTACCAATAACAAGTGCTAAAAGTGAGGTTGGACAGTACTTTACAATTTTCTTTGGTGTTAAAAATATTATTGCTAAAGCAATTATGCTTAATATAATTGCCGGATAGCTTATTTCTGGCAGGTGTTTAAACACTTGAAAAATCTGTTCAATAGGTGTGCCACTTGCCTCAAGTCCTAAAAACGGTGCAAGTTGAAGTAGGATAATGATTACACCAATTCCACACATAAAGCCTGATACAACAGGATATGGCACAAAGTGAATTAACTTTGCAACCCCCGTAAATGACAAACAGATTTGGACTAAACCAGCCAAAAAGATTGCCATAAAAATAATTTTAGGGTTATCGGGGTAAGTTAAAACGAGTGATGCTATAACTACTGTCATTGGACCTGTTGGACCTGAAATTTGAGTTGCTGTTCCGCCAAAAATTGAAGCGAAAAGTCCGACAATAATTGCGCCCCAAAGCCCTGCTGCCGCTCCGAGTCCGCTGGATACCCCAAAGGCTAAGGCTAAAGGTAATGCGATTACACTAGCTGTAATGCCACCGAAAAGATTACCTTTTAAATTTGTAAACATCGTTGTCTTAGTCATTGTAACCTCTTTCTATAAATGATAAAATTGTGTTTAATAATTATAATATATATAGATAAGAAAGGATATAATATTTATGAACGATATTCAAAAACAAGAGATTCAGCGATTAATGGAAGGCAATGAGCGCTTTGTTAAAGGCGAATGTTCTTGTCATACTCGTAATCTTGAGACTTTAAAACAGTTTATGACACATCAAGAGCCTAAAACTATTATTTTGAGCTGTTCAGACTCTCGTGTAATTCCTGAAGTTATCTTTGATTGCGGAATTGGTGAACTTTTTGTGGTTAGAACCGCAGGTGCAACAATTGGTTTAACTTTTGATATCTTAGAAAGTATTGAATTTGGGGTATCTAAACTTAAAGCACCTCTTCTAATTCTTTTAGGACACGATGATTGCGGCGTTACAAAATATGCAAAAGATTATTACTCAGAAAATAAAGAGTCTTACACCTCAATTATGAGTAATTTATGCCCGATTGTAGAAGAACAAGGTCATTTGCATTACGACGAAATTACAAAAATGCATACTCAAACTCTTATAAAACTATTAAAAGAACGCTCTATGATTATCAACGAGGCTGTTTCTAGTGGAAATTTAGAAATTGTTGGTGCGCATTTCCATTTTGATACAGGAAAAATTAATTTACTCTAAATTTTTTCTGTGTTATAAATAAAATGTACACAGACGAAATAATGGAAGAATTGGAATTATGGACATAGAAAAATTACGCAATATCGCGATTATTGCACACGTTGACCACGGTAAAACTTCAATGGTAGATTGTATGTTGAAACAAAGTGGTGTATTTAGAGACAACCAAGAAGTTCAAGCGTGCGTTTTGGACTCAAACGATTTGGAAAGAGAACGTGGTATTACAATTCTTTCTAAAAACATTTCAGTAGATTACAAAGGTTACCATATCAACGTTGTAGACACCCCAGGCCACGCAGATTTTGGTGGTGAAGTAGAACGTGTATTAGGTATGGTTGACGGCGCTTTGTTAATCGTTGATGCTGCTGAAGGTCCAATGCCTCAAACAAGATTTGTATTGTCAAAGGCATTAGAATTAGGTTTGAAAATCATTGTTGTAATTAACAAAATTGATAAACCTGCTGCTGAACCAGATTTAGCACTAGACAAAGTGTTCGACTTATTCACAGAATTGACTGATAATGAAGAATTAATCGACTTCCCAATCATTTATGCAAGCTCTTTACAAGGTTTTGCTAAAAAAGAATTGGAAGATGAAAGCGATAATATTGCACCTTTAATGGATTGCATTATCGAAAATATTAAACACCCAGAAGGTGATGCTGATGCAAACCTTCAATTTCACGTAACTACATTAGATTACAATGATTACGTTGGTCGTATCGCAATCGGTAGAATTAAAAACGGACACTTGAAATCTCAAGAAACATTATCTTTAATCAAGGCTGACGGTTCTGTTCAAAGATGCAAAATTACAAAATTATTTGGTTTCCACGATTTAGGTCGTGTAGAAATTGAAGAAGCTTCTGCTGGTGATATTGTCGGTATTGCAGGTTTCCCAGATGTTCAAATTGGTGAAACAATTTCTTCGTTAGATAATCCTGTAGCGTTACCATTAATTCACATTGACGAACCTACATTACAAATGAATTTCTCTGTAAATGACAGCCCTTACGCTGGTCAAGAAGGTAAATTTGTAACCTCTCGTCAATTAAGAAAAAGATTGTATGACGAACTAGAAAAAAATGTTAGTATGAGAGTTGAAGATACTGAAAATACTGATAAATGGGTTGTTTCAGGACGTGGTGAATTACATTTAAGTATTTTAATTGAAACAATGCGTCGTGAAGGTTATGAATTCCAAGTATCTAAACCAGAAGTTATTTACAAGACTATTGACGGAGTTCAAATGGAACCTTATGAAAACTTATTCTTAGATGTTCCAGATGAATGTACAGGTTCTTGTATTGAACGTTTAGCTGGCAGAAAAGCTCAAATGATTGATATGCAATCAACAGGCGTTCGTTCTAAGCTAGAATTTGTAATTCCTGCAAGAGGCTTAATCGGATTTAAAGGTGAATTTATTCGTTTAACTCGTGGTGAAGGTATTATGTACCACACATTCAATAAATACGACACTTTAGCAGGTGATATTCCAAAACAAAGAATGGGTTCTTTAATCGCTTGGGAACAAGGTGAAGCAGTTCCTTATGCTTTAGATCAATTCGCTGATAGAGGTACTTTCTTCATCACTCCAAAAACTAAAGTTTACAAAGGAATGATTGTCGGAGAAGGTAACAGAGCACAAGACGTTGCTGTAAACGTATGTAAGACTAAGAAATTGACTAACATGCGTACTTCAACTGCTGATGCAATGGTTGTTTTAAAAGCACCTAAATTGTTATCTTTAGAAGAAGCTCTTGATTATATTGCAGATGATGAATTAGCAGAAATTACACCAGAAAGCATTAGATTAAGAAAAGCAGATTTAACAAGAACAAGATTTAACTAATTTAAACAATTATGATTAGAACAATAATCGCGTTATTTTTAAGAATCGTTTCAAACCCTTTAGCAAACGTATATCAAAAGAAAATTTGCGAAACAAATTCTTCGTTAATTTGCAATTTTTATACATACTTTATCTTAGGAATTTTGTGTGTTCCTTTTGCAATAAAAGTTAATTGGGTAAGTTTGCCAAAAGAGTTTTGGTTTTTTGCTATAACAGCCGGTTTGTTGTGTTCTGTTGGCAATGCGTGTTTAGTGAAAGCGTTACAAATAGGTGAATTGTCTGTTTTAGGACCGATTAATTCTTACAAATCAGTTGTCGGAATGATTATTGCAATATTCATTTTGCACGAAATTCCAAGTTTGTTTGGTGTTTTGGGTGTTGTTTTAATCATTTGGGGCAGTTGGTTTGTTTTTGATACTCAAGCAGAAGGGTTTTCTTTAGCGTTATTTAAAAGAAAAGATATTTTGCTAAGGTTTACAGCCCTTATTTTAATGGGTATTGAGGCAGTTTTGTTAAAGAAGGTTATTCTACTTTCTTCTCCTGTAATCTCATTTATGCTTTGGTGTTGGGCTGGTGCATTTTTTGCTTTGATGTTGATTTTTATATTCAGAAAACCATTGACAAGAATAAAAAAAGAAGATATTTCAAAGTTTGCAATAGTTTGCTCAATGTTAGGTATAATGCAACTTACAACAAACTATGTTTTTGAAAATATGCAGGTTGGGTATGCATTGGCATTGTTCCAATTATCAACTCTAGTTAATTTATTCTTCGGCTGGAGATTTTTCCACGAAACCGATATGAAAAAGAAAATTATTGGTACGCTGATTATGGTTGTTGGTTCGGTGTTAATTATTTTGACTTAGAAAAGGTTTAAAAGAGGCGCGGTTGCAAAAGCAACCGCGCCTCTTTTGTATATTTGTCATACTGCATAAATTGCGGTATCGTTTATTATATTTGGAATTGGTTATCTTTGATTAAAGTAACTTTTGTTCCGTCTTCTTTAACACCTTCAACAACTACGTTTGGACCGCCAATCATAAAGTCTGTATGGATATTTGAGTCGTTGATGTTGTTTTCGTTCATGTATTTTTGACGTTCTTTGTAATCTTTGATGTCTTCTGCACCGTCAAGACAATCGTCAAAACCTGCACCAACTGCAATGTGGCAAGCTGCGTTTTCGTCTAACAATGTATTATTAAATACTCTGCCTGTATGGAAGATTGGAGAGTTTGCAACAAGTGCAACTTCGCCTAACATATCACCACCTTCTGCCGATTTAATGTGTTCGCGCCATAATTCTTCGTTTTTGTCTGCGTAAACTTCAACAGCTTTACCGTTTTCAAATCTCATTCTGATACCTTCAACAAGGTTGCCGTTTAGGCAAAGCGGTAATGTTGTTGATACCCAACCGTTTGTTTTTGTTTTGTCAGGTGATGAGAAAACTTCTTCAGTTGGTGTGTTTGCCATGTATTCAACACCGTCGTCAGTATTTTTTGCTGCAGCTCTAAATCTTGATTTGTCGTGCATACCTACGTGTAAATCAGTTTTGCCGTCTGGTTTTTTAGTTTCAGGGTCAACGCTGTAAAAATGGATTTCTTTGAAGTGAAAATCATTCATTTTGTCAGCAACTGACATTAATTTTTGAGCGTGAGCTTTTAGTCCACCAACTCTGTTAATGTTTTTAGCATCTTCTGCTGCCATTTCAAGAGCTTTTATTGTGTCAGGAACATCTGCGTAAGTTTTCTTTACTGACATTGTTGTAGGAGCATAAATAATGTTCCATTGGCTTTCAGGGCCTGATTTTCTGATAGGTTTAACAACTTCGTTTACAGCTTTTGTTTGCATAACGATACGTTTAGGGTCAACATCTGCCATACCTTCTGGGTCTTTACCTTCTAAGAATAGTCTTGCAGTTTTTCTGTCAACTCTTTCTTGCCACATATCTGCAACGTAAGAAGGTACGTCTTTTAGGGCATCTTCTGATGCGTATTTTAATTTAGCTTTACCGACAGGATCACCAGGTTCGTTAAAGTTTACATCAATCGGACCTGAACCGTTTTTGTATGCGTATTCAACAAATTTTAAAACATTTTTTTCGTGTTCACGTTCTGCTGAAATTGAGATGGGTTGACCTTTTTGAACATTTAGTAATGTGTGGAAAACTTCTTTTTCATTGAAAGCGTCTGATAATTTCTTTTCAATGTGTTCTGGAATTTCAGTTTTTACAGTTTTTTTAACATCTTCTGTTTCTTTTGCTGTAAGTTTTGAAAGTTTGTATGGGTCATTGTTTGTATCAAATGTAATTGTTTTTGCGCCTTGTTTTTCGTAGTATTCAGCACGTTTTTGTTTGTATGAAAAATCAGGTTCTTTGCAATATTGTTTTTGCAAAGCGTCTATTTCAGGTTGAGCGATTTCTACGTGAACATCTTTAGCTCCACGTTTGTAGGCTTCTTCTGCAAATACTTTCAAGAATGGTACATGAGTTTTATCAGCCTTAACTACAACAGCTTGACCTTTTTCCAATTTAATATCTTCATCTAAAATTTTATTTACTGCTGAAAGCATTTTTGTTTCAGGTGTTTGTTTTGCTTCTTTTGTTGCAGAAAGTTCAACTTTGTCTGCGTGCAAACCTTTGTTGTTTACTGCGTTTTCGTTACCCTTAACTTGCTGTGGTGTAACCTTGTTCATGATTGCCTTTGCTGTGTTCATAATTCCAACAGAGTTCATTTTCATTGATTTTGTACCTCATTCATATACTAATATTACGTTGTCTGTTACAAAACACCTCAAGATAAATAGTTGCCATGTTTTTAGGGTAAATTTAACAATTGTTATAAATTTGTTACAAACTGTCTAATGTGCTTGCATGGATTGAATGTTTTAGTTATCTTGTATTTAATACTAGATGTAATTATTTTTATTACAAGTAGATTTTATTTTAACTACAAGATATGTGAGGAAGGATTATGAAAAGAATTGTAAGTGCTATGCTTTGTGGCTTATTTATGCTTCAAATGCTTTGTATTGGCACTTTCGGACAAGCAGCTAACGCTCAACAAGTCGTTAGAATTGCTTTCATTTTTGATGGTAAATCGCCTGCAAATGATTATTTCTTGAAACAGTTCAAGACTTCAATCCAAAAATCAATGGATAAGGGAACAACAGTTCAATTCCCTACAAACTTGGTTTATGTTGCAGATTGGACAGAAAAAGGAGTAAAAGCAAAATGTAACCAAGCGTTGTCTTCAAACGCTACAACAGTTGTTGCATTAGGCTATTTATCTTCTAAATATATGTCAACATTAAAAAACAAAAGAAAAATGGTTGTGACTATTGACCAATACGGTTTGAGAGATTTCGGTACAGGAATGTTCTCACCTGTTGCTCAATTTACACAAAAATTAGAGTTATTCCACAGATTAACTCATTTCAAAAAAGTTGCAGTTCTTATGAACGAAAACTACTATAAAACTAGAAAAGATTGGAATTCATACTTAACTAGCAAATTGAAAGACAAATCTATCAAATTAATGGTAGTTCCGGTTGGTAAAAGTGTAGATACTGTAATGGCTAAAATTCCTGCTGATGTAGATGCAGCATTGATTTTACCTCAATTCACATTAACAATGGAACAAGTTGGCGATATGTGCAACAAGTTAACTGATAGAAAAATTATGACTTTCTCTGTTTTAGGTGAAAGCGATGTTAACGTAGGTTGTATGTTGGGTTCTGGTGCATTAGATATGGATAGAAAAATCTCTAATGCAATGTCTTTCAACATTAAAAGTGTTTTAGACGGTAAAAAAGTTCCAACAGAAAAAGTTATGTTTATGGAAGATGAAATTCTTTACGTAAACATGGATACTTGCGAAAAGATTGGTTATGAACCACATTTAAGATTATTAAACAGTGCTAAAGTTATTACACACAAAAAAGCTCCTGTTTATGACTTATCAACAGTATTCAACAAATTAGATGAACAAAACTTGGACATCGAACAAAAATCACACTTAGTTAAAGCTGCTAAAAAAGCTGCTTGGGCTGCTAGATTAAAATACTTACCAACTGCGACAGTAAACTTAGGTTGGCAAGCATACGATAACAACTACGCTGAATCAGCTGCATTGTTAATTCCAGAAAAAACAGGTGTTTTCGGAATCAGCGTTGACCAAGTTATCTACTCACCAGCATTGGTAACAAACATCTTAATTAAAAACAAAAAAGTTAAATTCGATAAAGCTGAATACAAAATTACTGAACAAAATATGGGTATAGATATTGCTAACCTTTATATTGATACATTAATTTTGAGAAACCAAATTGGTGTTCAACAAGAATACGTTAAAGAAGCTCGCGAAAACTTAGCAATCGCTAGAGTTCGTGCAAAAATGGGCTTCTGCGGTAACGAAGAAGTTATGCGTTGGGCAAGCCAATTGAGCATTTCTGAACAAAAATTGTTAGAAATGACAGCTGATTACAAAAACGTTAAAGTTGCTATCAGCAAATTCTTAAACGAAAAACAAAATGCAAACTTTGAGTTAAAAGACTTGAAAGCCAATGACCCTGCGTTCTACACATCAGAATTGAACATTCTTGATTATGTAAGAACTCCTCGTGCATTAGAACAATTTACTCAAATGCTTGTAGATGAAGCATACAACGCAGCTCCAGAATTGGTTAAATTGAGAACTGCAATCGCAATGAAGAAAAACGAACGTTCGATGTATGTTCAAAAATTCGTATTGCCAGATGCAAAAATCTCTTACCAATATCAAACATTAATGGGTAGAGAATTTGCTAAGGACAGTGCAACTATTGGACCTATAAGAGCTTTAGGTGGAGCGTCTTTGCCTTTAAGTTATGACACATTACGTTCAAATGCTTCATACTCTAAGTTTGGTATCTTCGCTCAATGGAAACCAATCGAGGGTGGTACAAAGATTGCTGAAATTCAACGTATCAACGAAGAAATTAAGCAATTAAACACTCAAGAAATGGCAGTAAAAACTACTCTTGAAGAACATATCAGACAAGTTGTAAACAAAGCACTTTCTTGCTACTTTAGTATCGAAAAAGACTACAAAGCTATGTTTGCAGCTAAAGAAAACTACGAAAAAGTAAAAGCTGACTACTTACAAAATAAAGTTCAAATCGCTCAAGTACTTGATGCTCAAAAAACTTATTTTGACTCAAAAGCAGCAGCCGCTAATGCACAAAACGACTTCTTCAAACAACTTGTTTGGGTACAAAGAGGTATCTGTTCTGTAAACTGGACAAAAGCTGATCCAAGTGCAAAAGATTGGATTAAGAGAGTTAAGACAGAACTTGTTGCATTACCTGACATTCAATTATAGTGTGCATAACAACTTAACTATATAATAGGGTGAAAATATTCACCCTATTTTTTTGCAAAAAAAAAGCGAATCAAATGATTCGCCGCTAAATATGGATAGTAATAAGATTAATTTAATAAGGGATATGTGTTAGGGATAAATTGTTTGTGTTTTATAACATTAAATCTATTGCTTCATCAAGAACATTGCTTGCGCTGTCTTGAGTGTAACCTGAATTTTGCATTTGGAAGTAGGCAAGCATTTCTTGAGTTGTTACTGTGCCGTCACCATTCAAATCCATTGGATCGTTTTCATCTTCGCTATCTTCGTCATCTTCGCCACCACCAGTGCCTCCGCCTCCTGACGGTTGAGAATTTGCTACGCTTTCTGATGATGAAGTACCTGTGTTTATATCACCGTAGTCAGAAATTGATTCAACGGCGTTTAAACTATCAACATCTAAACCGTCAATATCCATTCCTGAAGGTGGACCAAATTGAGCGTTTGAAGTATCGCCAAGAGGAGAAGTTATACCAGCCTGTTGGTCTGCAATTTTTTCCATATTGGCATTTATTTCGTCAATAATTTGCCCAAAGACGTCTTCTGCCGAAGAACTTTCTTCATCTTTGTCTGTCTTTGATGTTTTTTGATATGCCTCTAAGGTATTGATGTCTCCAATGTATTTAAGCATCATTGAATCATCACCATTGCCTAGTGAACCTAAACCAGCGACCATTATAATTTCCTCTCAAAAGTCTATTTATATTCGGGGTAAACTTATCTCGTTTACATGGATATTCTTTCATCTTTTAGTTCAAATCGCAATCCTTTACATGGTTGAGATTTTGTTAAAAAGCATGCCAAAACCCATGCTACGCATGGGTTTTGGCATGCTTGAAAGATGAAAGAAAATATATCGTGCTGAACTTGTTTAGAGTCGATAAGTCAATAAGGGTTAAGTCGTTAAGTCGAACTATGATTAAAAAATCATTTTAATTATAAATGAACTTATCGTCTTACTGTCTTAAAGCCTTAAAGTCTATTGATA
>CALAFU010000060.1 GCA_937891325.1 uncultured Candidatus Melainabacteria bacterium
ATCATCATTCGGTAAATTACCAAGATGTTTGTTTAATAGAGTTTCAATTGTGTTGAAATCCATATCGCCAACGAAAGATAAGACTTTTCTACCTTCTGTCATAATTTCATTGTATGCATCAATTACATCTTGTTTTGTAATTTTATCTAGATTTTCTTCAATTTTAGTGAAAGTGTTTCCATAAAAATGGTCTTTAAATAATGTTTTTACAAAATTATCTAAAGCGCGAGTTCTAGCAGAATCAAGTTCAGCTGGAATTTCACCTTCTAATTTTACTCTTTCTTTGTCAAATTCAGCAAATGTAGAATTTTCAACTATATCTTGAAGTAATTCTAGTGCTAAATCTAAATCTTCATTTAAGCAAACAACTCTAAAACGAAGATAATCTTGTTTCATATCGCAAGAAACTTCAATTGCGTTTGCATCTAATTCGTTAGCTAATTGTTCCGCTGAACGAGTTTTCGTACCTTGCAAAAGTAGCCTATTCATAATTGAATAAATGCCAGCCATTTTTTCAGGTTTGTTAATGGCTATATTAAGCGACATTGCTACTCTTGGTGTGTTTTTGTTTTGTCTGTAAGCGACTTTAATTTTATTTTTTAATTCAAAGTTTTTCATAGTAATTTTATGTAAACACAAAATTATTAAGTTTTCAACATAAAATCTATAAAACAGGTTGTAATTCAGTCTTTTTGTGATATAGTCAAACTAGAAAGACATATAAGTTTATACACACTATTACAAAAGGAGAAAAAAATGTCAGAAAAACGTGTATACCTTTTCAGAGAAGGCAACGCAAACATGCGTAATGAACTTGGTGGTAAAGGTGCTAACTTAGCAGAAATGACAAACTTAGGTTTGCCTGTACCTCCAGGACTTACAATCACAACAGCAACATGTATGGACTACATTAATCATGGTAACAAAATGCCAGAAAACTTAATGGCAGAAGTTAAATATGCATTGAAAGATGTAGAAGAACAAGCTGGTAAAAAATTCGGCGATTCTTCAAACCCATTATTAGTATCTGTTCGTTCAGGTGCAAGAGTTTCAATGCCAGGTATGATGGAAACAATCTTAAACTTAGGTTTAAACGATGAAACAGTTGAAGCAATGGTTAAATTAACTAACAACCCTCGTTTCTGCTACGATTCATACCGCCGTTTCTTAACTATGTTCGGTTCAGTAGCTTGGGAAATGGACAGACAAAAATACTTTGAATCAGAAGTTGAAAAATTAAAAGCTAAAGAAGGCGTTAAATCTGATACTGAAATTTCAGCTGAAGGCTGGAAATCTTTAATTCCAATCTACAAAAACACAATTAAAGAAGTAACAGGTAAAGAATTCCCTCAAGACCCATATGTACAATTACAAGAAGCTATTGAAGCTGTATTCAGATCTTGGAATATCCCTCGTGCAGTTGCATACAGAAATATGAACAAAATCGACCACAACTATGGTACAGCAGTAAACGTTCAAACAATGGTATTCGGTAACATGGGTAACGATTGTGCAACAGGTGTATCATTCACTAGAAACCCTGCAACAGGTGAAAACAAATTCTACGGTGAATACCTAGTTAACGCACAAGGTGAAGACGTAGTTGCTGGTATCAGAACTCCAAAACAAATCGCTGAATTGGAAACTGATATGCCAGAAATTTACCAACAATACGTAAACATTGCTAAACAATTAGAAAAAGGTTACCACGATGTTCAAGATATGGAATTCACAATTGAACGTGGTAAATTATGGATTTTACAAACTCGTAACGGTAAAAGAACTGCTAAAGCTGCTATCAAAATTGCAGTAGATTTATACAATGAAGGTATTATTACAAAAGAACAAGCTATTCAACAAGTTGACCCTTATGCAATTTACCAAGTATTGTTACCTTGCTTCAACCCAGCAGCTGTAAAACACGCTCACAAAGTATCTAAAGGTGTTAACGCATCTCCAGGTGCTGCAGTAGGTAAAATCGTATTTGATACAGAAGAAGCAGCTCAACGTGGTGAAGCTGGCGAAAAAGTTATCTTAGTAAGAATTGAAACTTGCCCAGATGATATTCACGGTATGGCAGTATCTCAAGGTGTATTGACATTAAGAGGTGGTGCTACATCACACGCAGCTGTAGTTGCAAAAGGTATGGGTAAACCATGCGTTTCAGGTTGTGAAGATTTAACAATCAACCTAGAAAAAGAAACAATCACTTGTGCTGACGGCACAGTATTCCATAAAGACGATATCATCTCATTAGATGGTGGTACAGGTGAAGTTATGGAAGGCGCAATCGAATTAGTTGAAGCTGGTATTGACCAAGACTTTGAAACATTCTTCGGTTGGGTTAACGAAATCAAAACTATGACAGTTGAAGCTAACGCTGATACTCCAAAAGACGTTGAAAACGCATTAAAATTCGGTGCAGAAGGTGTTGGTCTTTGCAGAACAGAACACATGTTCATGGATCCAGACAGATTACCTTGGGTACAAAAAATGATTATTGCTGGTACTCCTGAAGCTAGAAAAGAAGCTTTGGATCACTTATTACCAATGCAATACAACGATTTCTATGCAATGTTCAAAGGTATGGGTGAATTACCATTAACAATTCGTCTATTAGACCCACCTCTTCATGAATTCTTACCTTCTAAGATTGAATTAGTTGAAAAAGTTGCAACTAAAAAAGCATTAGGTCAAGATTATTCAGAAGATCAAAAATTGTTAGAAACTGTTGAAAACTTATCAGAATCTAACCCAATGATGGGCTTACGTGGTTGCCGTTTAGGCTTAACTTTCCCAGAAATCAATGAAATGCAAGTAAGAGCAATCTTCTCAGCCGCTTGTGATTTGAAAAAAGAAGGTGTAAACGTTAAACCTTACGTAATGATTCCATTAATTGGTCACGTTAACGAATTAAAAACAGCTAAAGATATCTTAGTTCGTGTAGCTAACGAAGTTATGACAGAAAAAGGTATTACAGTTGATTATAAATTCGGTACTATGATTGAAATTCCTCGTGCAGCATTAACAGCTGGCGAAGTTGCAGAATATGCAGAATTCTTCTCTTATGGTACAAACGACTTAACTCAAATGACATTCGGTTACTCTCGTGATGATGCTGAAGGTAAATTCTTGAAAAACTATGTTGAACAAAAAATCTTACCTGCTAACCCATTCATCACATTAGACCAAAAAGGTGTTGGTAGATTAATTGAAATGTCAATTAAAGAAGGTAAAGCAGTTAACCCATCATTAATCGGTGGTATCTGCGGTGAACACGGTGGCGACCCTGATTCAGTTAAATTCGCTCACAAAATCGGATTGAACTATGTATCTTGCTCACCATACCGTGTACCTCAAGCAAGATTAGCAGCTGCTCAAGCAGTTGTTGAACAAGGTTCATTAGTAAAAGCATAGTCTTTGACTAATAAACTGATATAGCTTAGAAGGCGGCGATGATTTTATCATCGCCGCCTTTCTTATAAATAAGTCTACAGATTAGAAATTTCTTTTAATCTTTTTTAGCATAAGACGGTGAGTCCATACAATTTTTTAGATATTCAAGTGTGTGGAGTTTTTCGTCATAGAGATATTTTATAAAATCCAAGTATGCTGAATTATGAGAGCTTATTTTTAAATTGATTTCAAAACCTTCAGAACAAAACGGTTCGTAATCATAGACAACATAACTGTTATATCGGCTTTTCCATTCTTTTTTATCTATTTTACTATTATTTTCGTCAACAACTGTTTCAAGCCATGCTACAATGTCTTTGTTTACGTTTTTCATTTCTATATGACAGTTTTGATAACGAGAATTATCCATATTACACCTACCCTGTATTAAAATTTTATATCTTAAATCAATTTTAAAAATCCCCATTTTGTCTAGTGTTTTTGAGTAATTCGGGTAATTCTTTTATTTTTTATTTGTTGTTTCTTTACTTTTATTTTTATATCGATATAAAGATTATGTAAGGATTTCTTAATTTTTAAAATTTCAGCCTATAATAATAATATAGAAAAACGTATTGGAGGAATAAATGCAAGTTAACGAACTTTTAGAAAAATTAGACAACAATAATAAAAATCAATTAGAAAACGAAATTGTAAGCATGGGCTCAAGTGCAGTTCCTGTTTTAGTTGAAAAATTACAAACATCTAAAGGTTTAGTTAGAGGTGTTGTTGCAATGTCTTTAATTAGAATCGGTGAAGATTCAGTTAGCATGTTAAAAGAAGCTGCAAACAAAAACCACGATTTCACTTGGGTAGCTGATTACCTAATTAACGAAATTGAAGGTTCAAAAGTAGCTTAATAAAAAAGATATATAACAAAGAGTAGAAAGTATAAAAAACAAAAAAAGACGAGAAATCGTCTTTTTTGTTGCTATAATGGTAGTGTTATGAAACTAGACTTTTTAAAGGGACACCCAAAGGGATTATATCTATTATTTTGTGTTGAAATGTGGGAACGCTTTTCTTATTACGGAATGCGTGCCTTGTTAGTTTTATATATGGTTCAATACTTGTTTGCGGGTATGAATAATGATGTTGCAACTCAGTATGCGGGCAACATTTATGGCTGGTACACCGGTTTAGTATACTTAACTCCACTTGTTGGTGGTTATTTGGCGGACAGATACTTTGGGCAAAGAAAATGTATAGGAACCGGTACTTCTGTTATGTCGGTTGGGTTGTTTATATTAGCTTTAAGCGTAATTACTCCTGATGT
>CALAFU010000061.1 GCA_937891325.1 uncultured Candidatus Melainabacteria bacterium
GAGTATTAATAACAAAGAATATAATTTTTATAAAATAGAGAAGTATAAATAATTTTAATGATAAAATAACTATATGGATTTGATAAAAAAGAATTGGCAAACAATAATATTTTTAGGCTTATGGTGTGGAATAACCTTATTTCAATTGTTTAACCATACACCTTGGTACGACGAAGCTCATGCTTGGAATATTGCACAATCTTTGAATTTTTTAGAAGTACTTGATTTTATGCATATAGAGGGACATACTTTTCTTTGGTATTTGTGCATAATGCCTTTTGCAAAGTTGAACATTGCCTATCCTTATTCAATGCTAATAGTTAATTGGATTTTTTGCTTTGTTGCAATATTAGTATTGTGGTTTAAAGCTCCGTTCCAGAATTGGTTGAAGGTCTTGATTATATTTTCTTTTCCATTCTTACAGTATTATCCAATTGTCGCAAGATGCTATGCAATCGGCATAATGTTTTTATTTCTTGTTGCTTCCTTTGAACAGGAGAAAATAAAACGCCCGAATTTATATTCATTTCTTCTTGTAATGCTTGCTAATACAAGTGTTGTTGCAATGTTTGCAGCAACTATATTAGGCGCTCAATTTGTATTTGAATTGATTAAAAATAAAGTTAAAAAGGTTGTTCCTTATCTGATTTTGTTAATCGGTAGTGGGCTAATTTTATACCAATTGGGTGTTCATGTAAGTTGGTTTAAGCAGTCTGCGATGAAATATTTTCAAGCGATTCAAAATTCAAAAACGACAGAAACTCTTTTAAACACGCTAAGTGAGGTTTATAAATCAAATTTTATTTTAATGTCTTTTCTTGTTATTGCTTTAATTTTAGGGGTGTTTTATTACAAAAATAAAATCTTTCCTGTATTTTTAATTTTTACAACAACATGTATGTTGGTTATGTATAGCTTTATATACAGAGGTTTTTTCTGGCATGATTTGTTTTTCTATATATTTTTAATCGTTTCTGTTTGGATAATGTTTAACAAGTATGAGAATTTGAAATGGAAAGCTATACCTATTGCACTTTTAGCAATAATTTCTTGTGTACTTATTTTATGGAAACCTTCAAACGAAAAGTATAAAGCTGTTTATTTTGATGATTCAAAATATGTTGCAAAATTTATTTTAAATAACAAAAACTTGCGTTCAGCAAAACTAGTTGCAGCAGGCTATAAAGCAAATACGATTGGACCATATCTTGTAAAATCGAATATTGATGTTAGAATTTTATGCTCAGGTTTTTCGTTTAACTCATTCCCTAAAAATTGGTATTTCTGTGGAATGACAACCCCGCTATATCCATATTTAGATAAATTTTATAGAGAGGATAAGAATACTTACTTTATCTTATATAAATCTTTAATTCCAGACTTATCTTCAATTAGGGTATACTCTTTTTCTGATAAAGAAAAGTACTATGACATAACACTTTATGCAGATCTTGGCAAGACGTTAATATACCAATTTAAAAATGAAAAATAAAACTCTTTTTAAAGTACTTTAGTTAAAAAGCTAAAAGATACATCTTTTGGTCTATTTTTTTAGTGAAATATCAACCGTTTAATGTATGGTAAATAATAAATAAATATTGTAATCTTGTACCGTGATAGATGTGTAAATCTATCGGGGCAAAGAGGTAAGACTTAATGAAAAAATATTCATTCAGATTACAACCGGTCTTGGACATTCGAGAAAAGACGTTAGAAGACAAAAGATTGGAAATGGCTCAAGTTATCCAATTGTTGAACGAACAGCAAGAAGGACTTGAAAGGCTTATCGCAAAACAAGCGTCATACAAAGATGAACTTGAAAGCCTATCTCTAGAAGACGATTTGAATGTTTTTGCCCTTGCAAATTTTAAAAACTATATGGTGAACCTTCAAGAGCAGATAACTCAACAAGAACACAATATAGAAAATACAAAAAAGGCTTTGAGAGTAAAACAAGAGGCGGTAAACGAAGCATTAAAAGACGTTAAAGTTTTGGAAAAACTCAAAGAAAATCAATCTCAAAAATTCTATAAAGATATAGAAACGAAAGAGGCAAACGAGATAGACGACATCTCAACAGCAAGATACAGACTAAAAAGAGCATAGCAAAAGGTAAAAATGACACAACAACTAGACTTAACTTTCAATACAGCAAATACAATGGATAAGATGATGACTCAAACTCAATCAAAATCTTATTCAAGCTCTTCTTATGCAAATGCAGATCAATTTGATAACTATTTGAATTCAGCTAACAAAAGTTATACTCAAGAATCTAACAAAAGTTTTAATGATAACAAGGCTCAAACAAAAACAGATTACAAAAATGAGTCTAATAAATCTAACGCGACAGATAACAAAACTGATTACAAAGAGTCTACAAAATACGAAGAGTCTTCTAATACAGTTACAGAAGAAAAAACTTCTCAAGCAGAAGAAAACTCAAAAGAAACTAAAACTGACGCTAATGAAAATGTTTCAAATGTAGTTGTTCCCGACGAAGTAGTTGTAGATAATAGCGAAGTTGATGTTAAAGAGTTAATGCTAGTAAGCAATGCACAAATGTCAAACCTTGAAGCGGTACAGGAAGAAGCTACAAATAAAGCTGAAACTTTAGCAATGGCAGATGTAACAGTAGAAGATGAAATCCCTGCTGAGGCTATTAAATCTGGTATCAATCTAGAAACTTTAGCAAAAGCTGTAGAAACTACTGTTGAAGATACAACAGGTGTTGATATGCAAGCTGTTGAAAATGCCGTTAAAGATACAGTTTCAAAAGAAGATACAATTGCAGCTTTATATAAAGTTGGTGCAGATAAGGTAGAAGAAGTAAAAGACGTTAACGTTGATACAGAAAAATTAGCAAAAGTTGATACAAAAGGCGAAGTTAAAATTACTGAAACTGACGTTAAAGACGATACTAAAATTGCATTAAACGATGATGTAAAAGTTGCGGATAAAATCAGTGATGACGTTAAAGTTGTTGATGACAAACAAATTGTTGACACAAAAAATGATGTAATTACTGATGATTTAAAAGTTGACGTTAAAGATGTTGATGATAAGCAAATTGTTGACGTTAAAACTGATAAAAATGAAGAAACAAACAATGTAGCAATTAACCTTCAAGACGTTAAGGAAAATGTTGAAAATGAAGTTAATGCAATTAATGTAAACGAAATTGTTGATAACAAAACTCAAAAAGTTGAAACAAAAACTGATGTAAAAACTACTTCAGACAAAATGACAGAATTAAAAGAAGAGGTTCAATCAGCAAAACTTGAAAATGCTTATGAAACAATTAGCTCTCAAGATGAAAAAATAGTTAAAAACGACAACAAAGTTGATGACAAATTTGCAAAAACAAATGTTCAAGCAGAAGAAACAATGGAAATAAAAGACGATACAAAAGGTATTGAATTTGTTTCTCAAAAACAAGACAAAGTTGTAGATAAAAATGACGTTCAAGATAAACATTTAGCAAACGCAAAAGAAAAAGTTGAAAACGTTAAAATCCAAGTTGAAGACAACGTAAAAGTTAATGTAAACAACCAAGTTCAAGATAGTGCTAAAGTTGAAAAAGCAAACGAAACAATGAACAGAGCTGGTTTATCAACTCAAACTTTACGTGAAATGGACGGCAAAGTTACAGCAATGGAAACAGGTAACCAAACAGGCGCACAATTTGGTGAAACATCTCAAGAAATGTTGATGCGCGATATGTTATCTCAAAACGCAACAACTCAAACAGCAGATGCAAAAACAACAGTAGATTTTGCTCAAGCTATGAACAAGGCAACAACTACTCAACAACCACAAGCTCAACAAAATACTCAAGACGCTCAAGAAGTTAATATTTTAGATCAAATTAGAGCAAAATTTGCAGTTTCAAAACAAAATGGCTTGCAAAAAATTACAATCGGTTTAACTCCTGAAAGTTTAGGCAAAGTAACTGTTGAAATTGTGAAAGGTCAAAACGGAATTTCGGCTCACTTGTTAGCAGATAATCCGCAAGCGAAGGAAATTTTAGACAAAAATCTTGATGGATTGAAATCAGTACTTCAGTCGCAAGGTGTAAACGTTAACAACGTGAACGTAAAAGTTGCAGAAGCAGGTCGTTCTTCTGACAGCAACAATAACATGTTCCAAAATGAAGACGGACAGTTTAACCAAGGTTCAAACGGTGAACATTCAAGAGGTGATAGCTCATCAAACCAAGAAAGACGTTCTGAATACGAATTTATGCAAAAAAACGCAATGCAAGCAGATAATTCAGAGGTCGAGGAAACAACAAACACCGTTCAAATGGAAAAAACTGTAAGTATCAAAGGCGGAAATGGCAAGATAAGTTATAAATTATAGTATGTGAAATAAATGGAGAGGTAGGTAAAGTAAATGTCAAGTGTTACTTCGCAATTAACACAATTGCAAACAAATACGGCAATTAACGAAAGTAAACAACAGAAAAAAAGTACGAATGACGTAACTGATGCGAATATGTTTCTAAAACTAATGTTGAAACAAATGGAGCAACAAGACCCAACAGAACCAACAGATAACTCTCAATGGTTGGCACAAATGGCTCAATATTCATCATTAGAAGCAATGAACAATTTGAATTCAAGTTTCGGTGAAGTTGCAGATCAATTAAAAACAATGAACGAAACAATCGCATCAAATGCATCAATTACTCAAACTCTGTCATTAGTGGGCAAGGATGTAACC
>CALAFU010000062.1 GCA_937891325.1 uncultured Candidatus Melainabacteria bacterium
CTTTAAGAGGCACAGAATATGATTTAGATTTAGATATCAAGAAAATTATGGAAACAGAAGAAATCTTTAAAGATTGCATGAAAGATTACAATGTTTCACCTGTTTCTTTAGCAGTAAACCCAATTCTTATCCAAGCTCCATTACCAGGTGGTGCAACAGCTACAACAATTGACCAATTAAAAGATATGGGTATGTTAGACAAATTCCCTAAATTAATTGAAAATATGAAAGAAGTTGTTTCTAGAGGTGGTTTCGGTACATCAGTTACTCCTGTATCACAATTCTATGCTCAACAATCTTTCTTGAATGCAATCTCTGAACATCCTTGGGAAAAAGCAAACCCAGGATATGCTAAGATGATTTTAGGTTACTTCGGAAAAACTCCTTGTGAACCTGATCCAGAATTAGTTAAATGGGCAGAAGAAAAAACAGGTTTACAACCAACAACTGAAAAAGTTGTAGATATTAATGATAAAGACCCTGAAAAAGGCTTAAAAGCAGCAGAAGAAAGACTTAAAGCAGCAGGTTTGCCTGTAACTGATGAAAACTTATTCATCGCAGCTGCTTGCAAAGACGGTAACGCTGATAAAGGTATTGACTTCTTGTTAGGTAAAGGTCACGTTGCAGTTAATAAAGGTCAAAAGGCTACAAAAGGTAATTACGCTAATGGTGCAACAGTTACTGTTAACGGTAAAGAATATGCTGTTAAAATTGAGGGCGACAAAGCAACAGTTAACGGCAAAACTTATGATGTTTCAATTGCAGAAGGTATGAAGGAAGTTGCATCTGCAGGTTCTTCAAACGGTGCTGGAACAGAAGTTAAATCTCCATTACCTGGAGCTATTCTAAAAGTTATCGCAAGAGAAGGCGATATGGTCGAAGAAGGCGACGTACTTATCTTAATGGAAGCTATGAAAATGGAAACAGAAATCAAAGCTCCATGTGCAGGTAAAGTTGGCTCAGTTAGAGTTGACGTAGGTGCAACAGTTACACCTGGTCAATTGTTGGTAACTTTGGGCTAGTAGGAGTATAAAAAATGCAATTATTAGAAAGTTTAAAAAGTTTAAATGATATTACAGGCTACGCTAATATGGTAAAAGAGCCTCTACAAGGTGTAAACGGAGTTGAAAACTTCTTGCACATGTACGGTTGCATTATCATGTTCGCAGTTTGCTTGTTACTATTATATTTAGCAATTAAAAAGAACTATGAACCATTACTATTGTTACCAATCGGTTTCGGTGGTATCTTGGCTAACATTCCGGTAGCCGGAATCGCTGAACCAGGCGGGTTCTTATACACTGTTTACCATATTGGTATTGATGGTGGCTTGTTCCCATTGTTTATCTTCATGGGTGTTGGTGCTATGACAGACTTCGGTCCATTAATCGCAAACCCTAAAACAGCGTTGTTGGGTGGTGCAGCTCAATTTGGTATCTTTGGTGCTTTATTAGGTGCATTATTACTAGCAAAATACGCTGGATTTGATTTTGGTTTAGCAGAAGCTGCTTCTATCGGTATCATTGGTGGTGCTGATGGTCCGACTTCAATCTTCGTAACTTCAAGATTAGCTCCTGATTTATTAGGTGCAATCGCTGTTGCAGCTTATTCATATATGGCTTTGGTTCCAATTATTCAACCACCAATTATGAAGGCTTTAACAACAGAAGCAGAACGTAAAATTGAAATGGTTCAATTAAGACATGTTTCAAAACGTGAAAAAATATTATTCCCAATTGTAGTTTTGGGCTTATGTATAATCTTCTTACCAGATGCAACTCCATTGTTAGGTGCTTTGACATTCGGTAACTTGGTAATGCAATGTGGTGTTACAGAAAGATTATCAAAAACATTACAAAATGAATTTATCAACATCGTAACAATCTTGTTAGGCTTGTCAGTTGGTTCAAAACTATCTGCAGATAAATTCTTAACTCTAGAAACTTTAGGTATCTTGTTCTTAGGCTTGTGTGCATTCTCAATTGCAACAGCTTCAGGTGTATTATTTGCTAAATTAATGAATATATTCTCACCAAAGAACAAAGTAAACCCATTAATTGGTGCAGCTGGTGTTTCAGCCGTTCCAATGGCTGCTCGTGTCGTAAACAAAGTTGGTTTGGAATCAAATCCTCAAAACTTCTTGTTGATGCACGCTATGGGACCTAACGTAGCAGGTGTAATCGGCTCTGCCGTTGCAGCTGGTATCTTATTAGCTCTTTGCGGTTAATGTGGTACAATAACCGCAAAGAGCTAATAAGAGATCGGAAGAGCACACGTCTGAACTCC
>CALAFU010000063.1 GCA_937891325.1 uncultured Candidatus Melainabacteria bacterium
TCTTACCAGCTATAATGTGTTAACGGAAGGTTTATAAGATCCTGAAATAAATTCATGATGACATTGGAAATAGGCGATAAGACTGTAAGGCTATAAGACTTTAAGTCATTTATTGTCAATAATGTATTTTAATCATAGTTTGACTTATTAAATTTTGTCCTAATTACGCCCAACGTTATGTCATGCTGAACTTGTTTCAGCATCTTACCAGCTATAATGTGTTAACGGAAGGTTTATAAGATCCTGAAATAAATTCATGATGACATTGGAAATAGGCGATAAGACTGTAAGGCTATAAGACTTTAAGTCATTTATTGTCAATAATGTATTTTAATCATAGTTCGACTTAACGACTTTATTCTTATTGACTTATTGTCTTTAAAATTTTTAGGCATTAAGCTTTTATAAATAATGTTTTACGCATTGTATTTTTATGCTAAAATATTCTCAAATTAGTGAGGATTATAAATTATGAAAATGTCAAAATTGTTTGTACAAACCCTAAGAGAATTCCCAGCAGATGCTGAAGTTGTTTCTCATAAATTTTTAGTAAGAGCTGGTTATATAAGAAAATTAACAAGTGGTGTTTACAACTATTTGCCTTTAATGTGGCGTGTTTTAAGAAAAATTGAAAACATCATTAGAGAAGAATTAAACGCATCAGGCGCACAAGAATTGTTACTTCCTGTTGTTCAACCAAGAGAACTTTGGGACGAATCTGGCAGATGGGAAGCATACGGCAGAGAATTAGCTCGTTTCAGAGATAGACACGACCGTGAAATGTGCTTGTCACCAACAGCAGAAGAAGTTATTACAGCAGTTGCTCGTGACGGTTTAAAATCTTACAAACAAATGCCTGTAAACTTATATCAATTCCAAGAAAAATTCAGAGATGAAGTTCGCCCTCGTTTTGGTTTACTTAGAGGTCGTGAATTCATTATGAAAGACGGTTACAGTTTTGACGTTGACCAAGAAGGTTTGGAAAAAGAATACCAAAACATGGCTGATGCATATACAAGAATTTTCAAACGCTGTGGACTTGAAACAAAAATGGTTCAATCAGATTCAGGTGCTATCGGCGGTAGCGTAAGCCACGAATTTATGGTAATCACTACAACTGACGCAGGCGAAAACGACGTATTCTACTGTGACGGTTGTGATTATTCAGCAAACTCAAACCACGCAGTTTCAAAACTTCCACCAGCAGAGGTTGACGGAAGCAAATTCGGTTTCAACGAAACAAAAGTTGTTGATACTCCTCAAACTCACTCAATTGAAGAACTTTGCAACTTCTTGAACATTCCTGCAACAATTATTCTAAAATGCTTAGTTTACATTGTTGATAAAAAACCTGTTCTAGCTTTAATTAGAGCTGACAAAGAAGTTGAAGAAACAAAATTGATGAACGCTGTTGGTGGTATGGATATCAGAATTGCTTCAGCTCCTGAAATTGAAGAATTAATGGTAGAAAAAGGCTTTAATGCTGCAAAAGGTTTCATCGGTCCTAAAGGTATGGACGGAGTTACAATTATTGCAGACGAAACTGTTAAAGATATGAAAAACTTCGTTGTTGGTATCAACCAAGAAGACAAACACATGGTTGGTGCAAACTTAGATGTTGATATTCCTCACATCGAAAAATTTGAAGACATCAGACTTGCTCAAGCTGGTGAAATTTGCCCACAATGCGGTCAACCATTAAAGGTTACAAGAGGTATTGAGGTTGGTAACATTTTCCAACTTGGTACAAAATACTCAAAACCAATGAACGCAATGTTCTTAGACAAAAACGGCAAGGCTCAACCTTACGTAATGGGTTGTTACGGTATTGGTGTTACAAGAACTGCCGCTGCTGCTGTTGAAAGATGGCATGATGAACACGGTATCTTATGGCCAATCCAAATTGCTCCATACCACGTTTGCGTTGTACCTTTAAACGACAAGGACGAACAACAAATGAGCGTTGCGAAAGAAATTTACGCAAAACTTATGAACGCAGGTATTGAAGCTGTTCTTGACGACCGTCCAGAAAGAGCTGGGGTTAAATTTAAAGACGCAGATTTAATCGGCTTCCCATTCAGAATTACAGTTGGTAAAACAATTTCTGAAGGTCAAGTTGAATTGAAAACACGTCAAACAGATTCAACAGAATCAATGACTCCAGAACAAGCAGTTGAAAAAGTTATTACAAAAGTAAAGGAAGTTTTATAATGAGCGATTGCATTTTTTGTAAAATAATCAACAAAGAAATTCCTTCAAATTTTGTTTACGAAGATGATGCAGTAATTGCAATTAACGACCTTAATCCGCAAGCAGATACTCACGTTTTAGTAATCCCTAAAACTCACGTTGCATCATTGGCAGAGCTTGAAGATGAAGAATTAATGGTTAAACTTTTAAAAGGCGTTAAAGCGACCGCTAAAAAACTTGGTTTAACTGATTACAGAACAATTATGAACACAGGTAAAGGTGCAGGACAAACTGTTTTCCACCTACACGTACATATTTTAGCCGGCAAATTAACTGAAAAATTAGGCTAAAAACTCACTAAACATTACTCCAAAATAAGAGGTAGAAATTTATGGCAGACGAACAAAAATATTATAGAGAAACAACACCATCAGGCTTTGGTATCGCAATCAAAATCAAAGATGTGTTGTACTCTACTGAATCAAAATATCAAAAAATTGAAGTTCTAGATTCAGAATCTTCTTTAGGCAAAATCTTAACCCTAAACGGCTTAATGTTCGTCACAGAAGGCGATGCTTATCATTACAATGAAATGATTGCTCATGTTCCAATGATTAGCCACCCTTGCCCTAAAAATGTTTTAATTATAGGCGGTGGTACAGGTGCATCTACTCACGAAGTTTTGAAACACAGCACCGTTGAAAAAGTTGTTGTTGTTGATATTGACGAAGAAGTTGTAAACACTTGCAAAAAATATTTACCAAAAATTGCAAGCGGACTTGATGATTCAAAAGTTCAAGTTAAAATTGAAAACGCTTTTGAATATTTAAAAAATACTGATGAAAAATTTGACGTAGTTCTTATCACATCTCCAGACCCACTAGGCCCTGGGGTTGGTGAATATACAAGCGAAGTATATGACAATTTAAAAAGAGTTCTAAACGACGACGGTATAATCGTTATGCAATCAGAAAGTCCTGTTGCAAACGTTGAAAAGAGCAAAAAATTATACGAAAGCCTATTAAAAGTTTTCAAAATCGTAAAAACTTACACATCACCTGTTCCAACTTACCCAGGAAGCTGTTGGGCTTGGGCATATTGCTCTCAAACAGTTGAACCGTTAAAAAATATTGATGAAAAAAGATACGAAGAAGTTGTTAGCCAATGCAAATTGTTTAACAAAAAATATGCGCAACAACGTTTTGAACAAGAAACAATTTTAGACGAATTGCTATAAGGAGCTTTATGCAAGACGACGAACAACTGTATTATCAAGAATTTACACCATCTGGATATGGTATCTCTATCAAGGTTAAAAAAGTTTTGTTTTCAGAAGAATCTGAGTTTCAAAAAATTGAAGTTCTAGACTCAGACTCAAAATTAGGCAAAATATTAACTTTGGACGATTTAATGGTAGCAACAGAAGGTGATGAATATTTTTATCACGAAATGATTGTGCATATTCCAATGCTTAACCACCCTTGCCCTAAAGACATTTTAATCATTGGCGGTGGTGACGGCGGAACAGTTAGAGAAGTGTTTAAACACAACACAGTTGAGCACGTAACTCTTTGCGAAATTGACAAGGAAGTTGTTGCAACCTCTAAAAAGTTCTTCCCTACACTTTCTTGCGAATTTGACAATCCAAAATTAGAAATAATTTACGAAAACGCAATTGAATTTATTAAAGATAAGAAAAATTGCTATGATGTAGTTTTATTAGACACTCCAGACCCATTAAGTTTGGGCGTTGGCTTGTTTACAGAAGAGTTTTACAAGAACGTTAGAGACTCTCTAAAAGACGGCGGAATTATGGTAACTCAATCAGAAAGCCCTGTTGCGCTTGAAGAAGAAATTAAAGAGATGTACTCAATGCTTAAAAATGCATTCTCAATCGTAAGCACTTATACCTCTGTAATTCCGACATACCCTGGAGGCTATTGGGCTTGGGCATTCTGTTCAAAAGACGTTGAACCGCTTTCATTTATCGACGAAAAACGAGCAGAAGAAATTACGCAAAAATGCAAGATTTATAACTTAAATTATCACAAGGCTTGCTACGCTTTGCCAACCTTCTTAGATGAATTGAAGTAAAAAACTTTATGTCATCCCGCATAAGTGAAACGCATTGCGGGATCTTTTTCAAGAGATTTTTAAAGATACCGCAACGCACTTCGTTTGCGCGGTATGACGGAATGCTGAATTTTTCTTCTATACATCTATGAGATTCTGAAACAAGTTCAGAATGACATTAGGTTTTATTTGCCCTCTCATAATGGGTCTATCATTCACCACAATATTCTTAGTTACAAATGTAACTAAGTTTTAAATACATTTCTTTTATACCTAAATGCGTGCTTTTTCTTCTTACTTTTTCATTCTGAACTATTTTTTAAAAATATTCAAGATAATTTCAAAAAAATAGTGTATATTACGTATATTTGGTGTAAAATTTTCTTATGAAATTCACAACTGAAGAATTAATTTTTGCAACCGGTGCAAAAGTATTAAAAAATAACACAAAAACTGAATTATTCTCTATTTCAACCGATACAAGAACCATTAAATCTGAAAATGTCTATATCGGTTTGAAGGGTGAATCTTTTGACGGCGAAAACTTTATTGACAAAGCCGTCGAAGCAGGCGCAAGAGCTTATTTTACGACAAAGGGAACCGTTTTAGACAATGCAGAATTGATTTTGCAAGTTCCTGACCCTATGATTGCATACTTGCAACTTGCAAACTTGTACTTGAACAAGGTAGCACCAAAAGTTATCGCACTTACAGGAAGTTCTGGAAAAACAACAACAAAGGAAATGCTTACAAGCGTTTGCAAACAAGCGTTCAGAACTCATGCAACACCTCTAAACCACAACAACGAAGTAGGTTTTTGCCAAACAATTCTTTCAATGCCAACAGACACGCAAGTTTTAATCCTTGAAATGGGTATGAGAGGTTTAGGTGAAATTGAACTTCTTTCAAAATATTCACACCCTGATATTACGATTATCACTAACGTTGGAACTTCTCACATCGGCAGATTAGGAAGTCGTGAAAATATTGCAAAAGCAAAATGCGAAATTTGCAAATATCAAAAAGAAGACGGCTGTTTTATTGCTCACGACAGCGATTTAATCAGACAAACCGTTGAGTTTAAGGGTGAAAAGATTTATTTTTCAATCAAAGACGTTGAATTTATTGAAAAACAAATCGGCAAAACAAAATTTGAATATAAAAACGAAGAATATCAACTAAATATTGAAGGTGATTACAACGTCGATCGAAAACTCTCTTGCAGTAATTGAAGCAGGGTTGCAGTTAGAAATGAACCCTGACAATATCAGAGATGGTTTAAAGGCTTATGCACCAATTGAAAAACGTTGGCAAATCGAAAAAGTCGGCGAATATCAAGTTATAAATGACGCTTACAACGCAAATCCAGACTCTATGAAAGCCGCTTTATCAACAGTTTTAGAGCTTTATCCAAAAGCAACTCTTGTTTTAGGCAACATGGGCGAACTTGGAACAGACGAAGAATTTTATCACCAAGAAATTGGTAATTTTATTATCAGTAAATTGACTGAAAACAACGATATTCGAGTAATCACAGTTGGAAATTTAGCAAAGAAAATTGCTGAAAAAGTTGCTGAAAACGGTATTCCAACAGCCTCTTTTGAAAACAACTGTCAAGCAACTCGATACATTCTTGAAAATGTTGAAAAAAATTCAACAATATTTTTAAAAGCCTCACGTTCAATGAAATTTGAGGAAATTTTAAACAAACTTAAAGGAGAAATCTCATGATAATGTTATCAATCGCATTTATTTTAGGCTTAATTTTATGCCTATTATTCGGCGTTCCATACATTGATTTTCTACAAAAAAGAACAATCGGACAATACGTTCTAGACCTTGCTCCAGAAGCTCACAAGAAAAAACAAGGTACTCCAACAACAGGCGGTATCTTCATTGTAGGTGCAATCGTTTTGGCATCTGTAATCGTTTTGGCACTTGACCAAAGATTGAACGCTTTTGGATTTATTATCTTAATCACTTTGTTCTTCTACACTTTAGCAGGGTTTCAAGATGATTATTTAAAAATTAAGGGTAAAGAAAATCAAGGTTTAACTCCTCGTGGAAAATTAATCCGACAAATTGTAATCGCATTTTTGCCTGCAATCTTCATTCCTCTTTGTGGAGAACAATTTACAAGAATTTCATTTGGATATCACTACATTGATTTAATGTGGTTATACCCATTTTTTGCCGTATTCATCATCATCGGCGCATCAAACGCTTTCAATTTAACTGACGGCTTAGACGGACTTGCTTCAAGCTGTGGTGTTCCATCTTTTTTAGCTTGTGCCTTTGTTGCTGGAATTAACGGTTATATGGAAGTTGCAATCATTGCAGCTGCAACTGCTGGTGCTTTAGTTGGTTTCTTGAAATACAACAAGCCAAAAGCTCAAGTATTTATGGGCGACACAGGCTCATTAGCATTAGGCGGATTGCTTGGTACATTGGCTGTGATGGGCAAATTCGAACTTTTACTTGTAATCATCGCATTAATGTTCATCATCGAAACATTATCTGTAATCATTCAAGTCACAAGTTTCAAATTAACAGGAAAAAGAGTGTTTAAAATGGCACCAATTCATCACCATTTTGAACTTTTAGGTTGGAGCGAAAAAAGAATTGTTGTAACTTTTGCAATTTGTTCAACAATCTTTTCATTAATCGCTGTAATCCTTGCATATCTATATTTTAGAGGACTTATTTAACAATGAAAAAGAATTGGTTTGAGAAAAAAGTATTAATTTTAGGATTGTCTAAAAGTGGCATTGCCGCTGCAAAATACCTAAGCGAAAAATGCGCAGATGTTTATATCACTGAAGCTAGAGAAGAAAAAGAGTCTGACAAGGCTTTATTAGACGAACTAAAAGCATTAGACATAAAAGTTGAAATGGGCGGACATAGCGACGAATTCATCAGAGACAGCTATCTTGCAATTGCAAGCCCTGGAATTCCACCTCGTAGCGAACTTTTCAAACGAGTTAAAGAGGCTAATGTACCTATTATTTCTGAAATTGAACTTGCTTTCAAAGAAAGTTTGAAACCTTTCATTGCAATTACAGGTACAAACGGAAAAACAACAACAACAGCGCTTACAGCTCACATCTTACAAAAAGAATTTAAAGCTGAACCTTGCGGAAACTACGGTGTTCCACCTTGCTCATTATTAGACAAAGATGTAGATTACTTTGTTTGCGAGGTTAGCTCATTCCAATTAGAAACAAGTAATGCATTTCAACCTCAAATCTCTTGTTGGTTGAACTTTACACCTGATCATATTGATTGGCACGAAGGTTTGGAAAACTACTTTAACGCAAAAGCAAAAATCTTCAAATTCCCTCAAAACCCTGCATTTGCAGTATTTAACGGGGCTGATGAAAGATTGTTAGAATTTTCTAAAACTTGTCCGTCAACTGTATTCATTTTCGATAAAAAAATGGAAGACAATTGCTGTTACATAGAAAACGATGCAATTTACTATTGCAGAAACAAAAAAACAGAAGAAATTATTACGTTAAAAGATTGTCCGCTAATCGGTCATCACAACTACCAAAACGTAATGTGTTCAATCATTGTAGCCAAAATTGAAGGGATTGAAAACGATGAAATCAGAGATGCAATTATGTCGTTTAAAGTTCCTGAACACAGATTGGAATACGTTACAAAGATTGGAAAGACTGAATTTTACAACGATTCAAAAGCTACAAACCCAGAATCTGCAATCGTTGCAATCAATTCCTTCAATGACAAAGATGTAGTTTTAATCGCTGGTGGTCGTGACAAAAATACAGATTTAAAAGAATTTTGCGACTCAATTAACAAACACATCAAAACTGTTATTTTAATTGGCGAAGCAGGCAAACGTTTTGAAGAAAATTTAAAACAAAACGGATTTGAAAATATTATTTTTGAAGAAACTATGCAGAGTGCAATTGACAAGGGTTTAAGTCTAAACCCAGATGTAGTATTACTTTCACCTGCATGCGCAAGTTTCGATATGTTCACAGGTTACGAAGAACGAGGAAAAGTATTCAAAGAATATGTCTTATCAAAAGTATAATCCAAAACGTGAAATACCTTACACAGCAAAGCAAAGTGTAATTTTAACTCCGCCAGACAGAACGGTGTTAATTGTTGTTGCGTTTTTGGTTACTATTGGTATCATTGCAATCTTTTCAGCTAGTGCGCCAAAATGTATGGAAATGGGTCAAAACCCAGCAAGATTCGCATTATTTCAAATCTTTTTCCTAATCATTGGGCTTATTGGTATGAAATTCTTTATGAATTACGACTATAAAAATCTTGTTCCGTGGACAATGCTCGTAACGGGAACGGTAGTAGTTTCCTTGTTATTAGTAGCTTTCACACCTTTAGGCATCACAGTAAACGAAGCTAAACGTTGGTTAAACATTGGTTTTACACAATTGCAACCTTCCGAATTTGCAAAGTTTGCCGTCGTATTGCTTATGGGGAGTGCTTTTTGCAAAAATAGCAAAATTGTTGACTCAAGCAAAATGATTTATTTCGTCCCTGTATTGATTATGCTTGCACTAATTTACAAACAACCTAACTTGAGTATGGTTATCTTGCTTTTATCAACTTGTCTTGTTTGTTGGTTAAGCGCAGGTGGACCAATAAAACTATTTGCCTTCTTGTTTGCAGGTGGTGCTGTTGCAGGTGCAGCAACAATTACAACTGCATTAAACAGTTCGTTTTTATCATTTATTATAAAACCATACCAATTGGAACGTATTGTAACGTGGTTAAACCCTGAACAATACGCACTTACATCAGGTTATCAAATCATTCAATCACTTGTAGCTTTTGCATCGGGCGGATTTTGGGGTGTTGGATTTGGTAATTCTAAACAAAAATTATATTGGATTCCTGAATCACATACCGACTTTATTTTTGCGGTTATTGGTGAAGAATTAGGCTGGATTGGCTGTATTTTAGTAATCGGTTTATTCTGGACTTTAATCCACAGAGGTTTAATCATCGCATCTCGTTGTCCTGATATGTATGGTAAAATTTTGGCAGTCGGAATTACCTTCTCAATAGGTTTCCAAGCGTTTTTGAATATCTCAGTTGCAACCTCTTTCTTGCCAGCAACAGGTGTTCCGTTACCTTTCATCAGTTACGGTGGTTCTTCATTAATGGTTTCATTATGGATGATTGGCGTACTTTTAAACATTTCTAAAAAACGAATTAAGAAAATAAGGACTCGTTCAAATGTCAGATACTTGTAAGAAAAAATATACTTATTTCATCACAGGTGGCGGTACAGGCGGACATATTTACCCTGCAATCGCAATCGCTGAAGCTCTTAGAAAAGATGAAACTACAAAAAATATTTATTACATCGGCAATCCAAACAATTTGGAATACGGAATTGTAAAAAAAGCTCGTTTCAAATTTTTGCCAATTAAAGTTTCTGGTATGCCAAGAAAAATAGGCTGGGACTTCATAAAATGGGGTATCGAGCTTGAACTTGCAAATTGGAGAGCTCTTTATTATTTATGGAGATTTAAGCCCGATGCTATTTTAGGCACAGGCGGTTACGTTTCTGCGCCTGCATTAATGGCTTCAAACTTGACTAAAACACCTTATATGATTCACGATTGTGATGCTCAACCAGGGATGGTGTCAAAATTCGTTGCACCAATGGCAAAGAAAGTTTCTTTGGCATTTGAAGATTCAGCTAGTTACATTCATTCGAATAATATTAGCATTAATGGAAACCCAATCAGAGAACAGTTTAAAACGCTTACAAAAGAGCAAGCTCGTCAAAATATGAACCTTGAAAACAAGACTACAATTACAATTATGGGCGGTTCACAAGGCGCTAAATCAATTGATGAAGCTACAATTCAATGCTTGAAACAAATTTTTGAAAAATATGATGTTCAAGTAATTTTCCAAACAGGTGCAAAACATTATGAAAACACTATTAAAGCACTTGAAGAAGTTTATCCAGAATTTGAACATAACAAAAATTTGGTTATAAAACCTTACTTTGATGATATGGTTACAGCCTTGAAAGCTACCGATATCGCTATTTCTAGAGCTGGTTCATTAAGTTTGTCAGAAATTTGCGCCTGCGGAATTGCACCAATCTTAATTCCATACCCTTATGCAGCCGCAGACCATCAACGTAAAAACGCTAAATCACTTTTAAACAAAGATGCTTGTCTATATTTGGAAGATAAAGAAACAACAGGCAAAACTCTATTAGAAAAGTTAGACGAATTACTTTCTAACCCTGAGAGATTAGCTACAATTCAAACAAATACAAGAGCTTTGGCAAAATTAGATGCAACTCAAACAATTGTGGAACAATTAAAGAAAGTAGCATCACATGAATAAAACTTACGAAGATGCACTAAAACTTTTGACTTCTCAAGGTAAATTCTACATAAACTTAGGTTTAGAAAGAATTTCAGCCATTTTAGAATTGTTAGGAAATCCTCAAAAGCAATTAAAATGTATTCACGTAGCCGGAACTAACGGTAAAGGCTCTGTTTGTGCGATTTTAAGCACTATTTTGACAGAAGCAGGCTTTAAAACAGGACTTTTTACAAGTCCGCATATTTTCAAATACACAGAAAGAATTCAAATTGACGGAAACCAAATACCAGAAAACATTTTTGCTGAAAAAGTCTTTAAAATTCAAAACTTAGCAGAAGAAAATGACATTCACCTAACAGAATTTGAAATTTTAACCGCTGTTATGTTTGAATATTTTGCTGAGAACAAAGTTGATTACGCAGTTATAGAAGTTGGATTAGGCGGAAGATATGATTCTACAAACGTTATAGCAAATCCAATTTGCTCAATCATTACAACCATTGACTTTGACCACACAGAACGTTTAGGCAACACTATCGAAAAAATTGCAACAGAAAAAGCTGGCATTATAAAACCAAACTGTCCTGTGGTTATAAATGCGACAAATAAAGGTTTTGACACAATCAGAAAAATTGCAAGCACTGACCAATTACTAATTGCACGGGAATATAACCTCGGAGAAATGAGCCTAAAAGGATTTCACCAACAAGAAAACCTTGCTCTCGCAATAAGCGCCTTGCTTTTAATCGTTCCAGATATCAAAATTACAACAATCCAAAGCGCATTAAAGCACATTAAACATTTTGGAAGATTTCAATATTTTGAAGACAAAAAAGTTTTAATCGACGGCGGTCATAATCCTAATGGTATTAACATTTTACGTCAAAATTTAGACATATATTTTAAGGGTTATAAAAAAAGATTTATTTTTGGTTGTCTAAAAAACAAAGATTACAAAAAAATGGTTGAAATTCTTTTTAAACCTGAAGATGAGATTTATTTTAACCACTTTAACCACGCAAATTCTGCAACTTACGAGGAATTATCTTCTGTATGCAAATATCCTTCTAAAGAATACACAGGCAATCTACCTGATTTTGACGGTATTACTATCGTTTGCGGTTCTTTATACATGATTGCTGAAGTCGTTAAAGATTTTGGAATTGAAGAGTAATATTATTTGCAAGATATATTTGTAGTCTAATCAAGATTTTTTTCGTTTTTCAAATGGAGGATTTAAAATTTTGTCATGCTGAAGCGTTAGGTTTGTAGAAAATAAGTTTAACGTTGTTATTCAGCA
>CALAFU010000064.1 GCA_937891325.1 uncultured Candidatus Melainabacteria bacterium
AAGAGCAAAAACAATTAGTAACATCAATTTCAGTGTCTAATCTTTCAATGAAAGATGATGGAATTTTTGTTGTAAGCACAAACTTTTTACCAGAAAATAAAGACAAACTAAAAGAAGAAATTTTTGCAGAAATTGAAAATATTAAAAAACAAGGAATTACCCAAGAGGAATTAACAACAGCAAAAAATATTACAGAAAGAGATACTCACTATGCAAGAGAATCTGTTTCTAATATTGCATCAGAAATGGGCTATACAGTCGTATTGACAGGCAATCCTAAAGATTATGACAATTACCTAAAAGGTATTGAAAATGTTACAACTGACGATGTGAAAAGAGTTGCTAATAAGTACTTAGGTCAAAATAATTGTGCTATTTCGATTGTTTTACCAAAAAATTCTCAAATTTCAGCTAAAAAGCAAGAGGTTACTCAAAATAAAAATCATAGTGCAAAATTAGTAAAATCGGCTTATAACACTGATAAATACACTTTAGATAATGGTGCAACATTGTTAGTAAACAAGCACAAAAATAATGATATTGTCGCAATCGCAATTAGAGCAAAGGGTGGCGAATTTTTAGAAAAGAAAATTGGTTCAGCTGATTTAATGGCAAGTGTGATGATGAAGGGTACAAAAAAATATTCTCAAATTGAGTTGTCACAAATATTGGAAGAAAACGGAATAAATATTTCACCTTCTTCTGGAGCTGATTATTTTTCAGTAAATGTTTTAACTACAAAGCAACAATTGCCACTAACTTTGAGCTTGTTAAATGAAGTTATCAACAATGCAAAATTTGATGATTACGAAATTGAAAAAACTAAAAAGACAATGCTACAAGCAATCAAAGCTAAGCGTGATGTACCATTAAGCCGTGCATTAGAAAATTATAGAACTGCGATTTATGAAGGTTCTGTATATTCAAACACTTCAAAAGTTTTAGAAAAAAACATTTCAAAAGTACAAAGAAATGATATTGTAGATTTTTACAATACAATTTTCTACCCTAAAAACTTGGTTATTTCTGTAAATGGTGACGTGAACGAGCAAGATATTATCAATGAAATGTCAGAAATGTTTAAGGGTACAAATGGCAAAGTGTTTAATTATAAAGCTTACGCAAACACAATAAAATCGCAAACTCAACCAAAAATTGTTAGAGATGAAATAAAAGACTTGCAAACTTCTTGGGTTATTTTAGGCTGGCAAACAGACGGAAATACTAATTTGAAAGATTTTGCAACTCTTCAAGTTATTGATTCTTTTATGGGTACAGGCATGAGCTCTCGTTTGTTTAGACATTTGAGAGAACAAATGGGGCTTGCTTACCAAATCGGAACAGGATTTTCACCTAACGTGCTAAAAGGTGCATTTACAATGTACATTGGTACAAATCCTGCAACTGCACAACTTTCAAAAGATAAAATGTTAAAAGAAATGGAAACTTTAAAACGAGAATTTGTCGGTGAAAAAGAACTTCAGTGTGCAAAAGATCAATTAATCGGACATTTTGTTTTAGCACTAGAAACAAATCTAGATAAGGCTTCCGGACTTGCATTGTATGAAACAACAGGACGCGGTTTTGACTTTGTTGAAAAATATACAAACTTAATTCAAAGTGTGACACCGTCTGATATAATGGAAGTTGCAAATAAATATTTTAATAACAATTACGTAGAATCTATTGTTGATAAGGCTAAGTAATGGATAGTGAACAAGTTGAAAAAATCCGACAAGCCGTAGAAATTGAAGAAAAATATGGTTATATTGATATTCAAGGACGTACAAAACCGTTTTCAAAGTTTATCAAGTCGGAAATAACAGCTGAATACAAAAAAACTAAAAGCCCAAAATGGCAAGTGCTTATTGAGGCTTTTGAACGCTATCCAATGGAGTCTATGCCGATTAGACGTAAGATTTTGACTCGTTTTCGTGCGGTAATGCATCAAGAGCTTAACCCGAAAAAAGAGGAGCAAGAGGTTAATATTGAAAAGAAATTGCCTAATGAGTGCGATGTAACCTATGTTAAAGGTGTAGGTCCAAAAGTCGGCTACTTGTTGAATAAGTTGAATGTATATACGGCAAACGATTTATTGTATTACTTCCCAAAACGTCATATAGATTATTCTGGAAGAACGATGATAAAGTCGCTTAAAGAGGGTGAAACAACTACAATTTTTGGGTATATAAAATCCTCTCAAGCCTTTACGACAAAGAATAACTTAGGTGTAGTAAAAGTTAAAATAGCAGATGAAAGCGGGTCTATTGAATTAAGTTTCTTTCAAGCAAAATCTAACCGTTTTATTTTAGAACGTACTAAAGCTCAGTTCCCTGTTGCTGCAGGAATTATGGTGTCTGGCGAGGTTAAACTGAACAAGTTTAATATGCAATTGACTATTGACAAGCCGTCTTATTCAATAATTGCGGACGATATCTTTGATAATTCAAATTTGAATTTGGGCAGAATTGTTCCTGTTTATCCTTTGAGCGAAAGTTTGAATATGAAAACTTTGCGACGAGCTATTTATAATGCATTGAATACGTTTAAATATACAATAAAAACAGTTATTCCTGATTATTTACGTAATAAATATAATATAATGGACAAAGCTGATGCGGTTATGCAGATGCATTTTCCTGAAACGATGGAGAAACTAGAACAAGCAAGGTTTTCTTTAGTTTTTGAGGAATTTTTTATTTCTCAAGTTAAATTGGCACTTTTAAGAGAACAAAATAAAAACAAGCATAATTCTGTTCATTTTAAAGTTGATGAAAACGGGCTTGTGATGAATTTTATTAAAGGTTTGCCATTTACGTTAACCCACGCGCAGATGAATGCAGTGAATGAAATTTTGAACGATTTGCAATCTGATGAGCCAATGCAAAGGCTTTTGCAAGGTGACGTTGGTAGCGGTAAAACTGTTGTTGCGTGTATAATGCTTCTTGCCGCTGTTGAATGTGGTTATCAAGGCGCATTAATGGCACCGACTGAAATTCTAGCACAACAACACTACAACAATTTGTTAAATTGGCTAACTCCTTTAGGTTTGCATGTTGGCTTATTCTTGGGCTCAAATCGTAAAAAAGTTCGCGAGATGATGGAAACTGATATTAGAAATGGTCAAACACACATTGCTGTTGGTACTCACGCGCTTATTCAAGATAATGTTGAATTTGCAAACTTGGGCGCGATTGTAATTGATGAACAACACCGTTTTGGTGTAAAACAACGCTTAAACTTGCGCAAAAAGGCTCAATCTCCACAAGTTCTAACAATGACAGCAACACCAATTCCAAGAACTTTAGCGCTTTCTGTTCATGGTGATATGGATTTAACAATTATTGATGAACTCCCAAAAGGCAGAAAACCAATTAAAACCGAACTTTGTAATTCTAAAAAACAAATTTATAACTTGCTAAGACGAGAAATAGATGCAGGACGTCAAGCTTATGTTGTATATCCGCTTATTGAAGAAAGTGAAACATTATCCGCAAAAGCAGCAACTATCGAGGCTGAAAATTTGCAACAAAATGTATTTCCAGAATATAAAATAGGACTTTTGCATGGCAAATTAAAAAATGACGAAAAAGAAAAAGTTATGCGAGACTTTAAAGATGGTAAGTATAACATTTTGGTTGCAACAACAGTTGTTGAAGTTGGTGTAGATGTTCCAAATGCGACAGTTATTGTTATTGAAAATGCTGAACGCTTTGGCTTATCTCAATTACACCAATTGAGAGGACGTGTAGGACGTTCTGATTTGCAATCATATTGCGTTCTTTCGTCTTTGACTCGAAATCCGGAAACTAGAGCCAGATTGGAAATTATGGAGCAAACAAACGACGGTTTTGTTATTGCAGAAAAGGATTTAGAACTTAGAGGACCCGGGGAATTTTTAGGTACTCGTCAAAGTGGTTTGCCTGATATGGTTGTCGCTGATATTGTAAAAGATACAAAAATTCTAGAAATGGCACGAAGTGAAGCTATTAATTTTGTTAAAGAACACAATATTGACGATTATCCACTACTTAAAAATGCGGATAATTTGCAATCTGTGAGCAATTTAGACTTGTTATCATCTTAATTATAGATTTTCAGCGTTAAAGAAATTAATTCCGCCTAATGCTTGATACAAGTTAATCATAGCGATAAGCTCGTTTACTTTTAGCGAAACTACTTGCTGTTCTGTCACAAGTTCAATTTCTTTTTGGTATAACGAATTTAATCTGTCTGCAATGCCTAATTGTTCTTTCTTTTGCATTAACATTGATTCAACCTTGCTCAAAGCATATCTATCATTTGCGATTGAATATTTGCCATTGATAGATTTTAAGGTATACAAGGCATCATTTGTTTCTTGAATAGATTTTAAAAGAGTTTTGTCGTAATGTTCTAATGCGATTTTGTATTCATCTTTTTGTAATTTTAAAAGTTGAATTTTCTTTCCGCCCATAAATAAATCCCAAGTTGGTGCTATTGCAAGATTTGCAAGGAATGTATTTGAGCTAGAAAGGCTATAAGCGTTAAAACCTAAGTTGCCAACAAGATTGAATTTAGGCAACAATTCACGTCTTGCAACCTTTACATCAATACCAATTTTTTCAAGGTTCAATTCTGATTTTACGTTGTCTGGACGTGAAGTTAGAATGCTTGTGCTAATTTCTTTTGGAATCGCAACTTTAGCTTTTATATCGTTATAATTTGTTCTTGATATATCTTGAAAACTTCTGTCAGCAAGAATTACGCTCATTTGATTTTTTAGAACATCTTGCTTTTCTAATAAATTATTTAATTCTTCCTCTAAATAAGTTAAAGATTTCTTTTCAGTAATTACTTGATTGATATTTGCAGTACCTGCGTTGTATTTCTTTTCAATTGCACTAACGACTGCTTTTTGAGTGTTGATTAATTCTTTTTGCAATTCAATAAGTTTATCGACTTTAATTAAATTATAATAATCTGATGCAAATGCAGATGTCATTGAGATATAAACAGTCTTTTCATCTTGTTGCATAGCTTCAAATTTTTTCTTGTATGCTTTTGTTTTTAAGTGATTTTTGCCCCAAATATCAATTTCATAGCTTAATGTTAAAGGTAATAAAAATTGAGTTTCTGTGAAATCTGGAATTGTAATATCACCAAAAACTTCATCTGAAGATCTAAAAGTTTGCTTGATGTTGCCGTTAAATCCAATGTGTGGAAGTTCATCAGCAAGTGATATTTTTACTAACTTTTGAGCTTCACTAACTTTTATAGAGGTTGCTTTTAAATCATTGTTATTTTTATAAACTGTGTTTAAGTTTGCAAGTAGATTGTAATCATTAAAATTTTGCCAAAATGGAATGTTTACATATCCATATCTATAATTATTTGCATCAACTTTTGCAAGAGCAACATTGTATGTGCTACAAAATAAAATTGCTATTAAAAGGCTTAAAATCTTTTTCATAATATCTCCTATTTGTTATTATGATAACACAAAAAACAGAAATGCAATAACTTATAAAACAAGATTTTATAGTATTTATTAAAAATAACCTATTGCAATATTTTTATATTGAGTTATTATAGTAACTAATGGAAGGTAAGTAATTTTGCTAAAAGAAGTTTTTACAAAAATTATAGGCGATTCAATCGTTCAAGCAGGACGTGCTGTTAAGGTTTATATGCTTGATGTTTTTGCGAAGCAAAATTATGAAATTACACCAGAACAATTTGTTGTTTTGAGTATGTTGAGTGAAGACTCTTTACTTTACCAAAATAAATTGTGTGAAGAATTGCATAAAGATAAATCAAATATGACTCGCATTTTATCTGTTTTGGAAGAAAAAGGTTTGATAGAAAAAATTCAAGCGACAGAAAATAAAAAGCAAGTGAATAAGATTAAAATTACATCTAAAGGTAAAGAGGTTAGAGATAAAATTACACCTCAAATAGAAGCCTCTCGCGAAAAATACTTAGATGGAATTTCTCAAGATGAAATGTACACTTGCATAAAAGTTTTAAGTAAAATACAAGAAAATTTAACATAAAGGAATTAGAATATGACAAAAAAGCCGAAAGATATTTTTGAACAAGAAGCAAGAATTAGATTAAAAGCCCGTAAGGCAAGAAAAAGAAAAAAACTATTAGTAAAATTTACTAAAAAAAGAGTTATAC
>CALAFU010000065.1 GCA_937891325.1 uncultured Candidatus Melainabacteria bacterium
ATTGAGAAGCCGTCACGACCGTTAGCATAGTATGTATCTAATGCAACTTTGAAAGTTTTATCTTCTTTTGGATTGTTAATATCTAATGCTTGTTTGTTGCCGTTTTTGTCAACGAATTCAGCTGAAAGTAATTCACCAGCTTTGTTCATCTTATAGTTTAAGCCTGAAACTTGTAAGATACCAGGTTTTGTACCAGCGCTAACTAATGAATGAGCACCAAATTTTAAAGCATCAACTAAAGTTTTTTCGCTTAATGGAGCAACTACCATACCGTTTTTGAATGGAACGATGCTTGATACATCTCTTGATGTAATAGCACCAGCTTCAAATGTGTTTCTTAAGTTAGCTGAACCTAAGATTGCGATTTCAGCGCCTGTTGCTTCTTTCATTGCATCTGCTACGAAGTCAGCGTGTGGGTTTTCTGCACCTAATCTGTTTGCTGGTTCTGGGTCAGCAGCTTTAACTGTACCAACCATTTCAGGTTTACCTAGAATTTTTTCAGAGAAGTATTTCATAATTAAGTTTCTTCTGAAACCTTTTGTTGGAGTTACGTTGTTTTGAACTTTTGTAATAACACCATTTTCATCAAATTCTAAGTTTAAAACACCGATGTTATCAGCATCTTTGCCGGCTTGTGTAATAACTACAGGGTTGCCGTCTTTACCGTATAATAAGTTTTCGCCTTCTTTTACGTCTTTGATTAATTCGTGAGAGTGACCGCCTAAGATTACGTCAATACCAGAAGTTTCTTGAGCTAATCTTTTTTCGTTAGCGTTGCCTGCGTGAGAAATAACGATAACTTTGTTTACACCTTGTTCTTGTAATCTGTTTACTTCTTCTTGAACATCTTTAATTGTTTTATCAAAATCATCAACTTGGAAATCTTTGTAGTTGTCTGGTTTTGCTACACGAGTAAATAAGTCTGGTGGCAACAAACCGATGATACCATATTTTTCACCGTCTTTTTCTTGGATATAAGATTTTTCAATTCTTTTGCTTAATGGGTTTTTTTCGTCAATTTTAACGTTTAAACCTAACATTTTGTAGTTTTTATCTTTTGTTAATTCATATAATTGTTTTGAGTCACCATCACATTCGTGGTTACCAACAGCAGTTGCTGTAACACCAATCATTTCTAAGAATTTAGATGCAATTACGTTTGGTTTTGAACTTTCACCTAACATAATGTCGCCAGAAGACAATTTTAACTTAGTTGTTTTTTCAGACGGAACAAATTGGTCAAATGCTTTTGACATGTTGTAAACTTTTTCCATCTTCATTGTTTGTCCGTGCAAGTCATTAACGTAAAAAATGCTTGTTTTTGTTGTCTTTGGAGCAATTGAATTTGCACTGATTGGATTAATCATGAATATAATAACCTTATTTACCTACATATACATGAACGTTTCGACAAATCTTTTTTTGCTAGTATTTTCCATGATTGTTACAAAAAGTTTACAAAATTTAAGCATGCCCAACATGAGAATTTACAAGCATTTTAGGCAGATAGAATTTGTAAGGTTACCCTTAAAAATTCTTCTGAATTATTAACATCATGTCCTTTTGAAATTGCATGTTTGATTGCTGATAAAATTTCATCTTCTTCATAGCCTAAAGACAATAAAATGTTTTGTACATCTTCTGTTTGAGGCGGAATTTCAGCAGAAATGGAAGATTTCTTCAATTCAGGTTGTAAGTTTATAAATTTGTCTTTCAATTCTAAAATAATTTTTTGTGCTAATTTTGCACCGACACCTTTTGCTCTAGTTAATTCTTTTGAATTTTCGTTGATTACAAAATAAATCAAATCGCTAATTTCAAACTCATTAAGCAATGTCAAAGACATTTTTACACCAACTCCAGAAACTGAAGTTAACACACGGAAAATATCACGGGCTTCCTTAGACAAGAACCCACACAAAAGCATTGCATCTTCTCTATGAATTAAAACTGTAAAAATTCTAACATCATCATTTACATTTTTTTTGTCAAAATCTGATGCAACAACTTCAGCTCTATATCCTATTCCGTTAACATCAATAGTAAAGTAACACCCTTTTGAATTTTGAGTTTTATATGTCAATTTTCCAGATATATAATCAAACATAAAAAATCCTTCTTTAAATCTATAGCATTTTCATATAATTATAATACAATAAAATTATGCAAGGATTATTAATAGAACGAATAAAAACATATTTTAGACAAGTTCGTGAAAAAATGTCTACATTCGACGCCTATTTTACCCGTGGTGGAGAATTATATAACGAAAAAAAATATAAATTGGCTGTTGAATTTTTCAAAATTGCCCTAAGACAAAGTAATGCAGAGAATTATGCTTACTACAACTTAGCGCTTGCGTATCAACAACTTGAACTTGATGATAAAGCATTAGAAAATTACAAAATATTTTTAGAAAGCTACCCTACCGACCAAAATTCGTTATATAACGTAGCTTTAATTCATTACAAAAGAGAAGAATTTGAAGAGGCTGTAAAATATTTTGTAGAAAGTTTTAAATACAAACAAGATGAAGCAAACGTAAAAGCACTTGCAGAAACTTACATGCAAATTGGAGACACAGAAAAAGCCTCTGAATTAGCAGAATACATCTTTAATTCAGACTGCAACAAAAAGTATGCAATGCTTGTTGCAAAAGTTTTTGAGGCAAAAGAACACCTTGCAAACGATTTTACATTAACACAAAAAGCTCTTGATATCTATTTAAGATTATTAGAACTTCAACCTGGAAATTTTGATGCAGCACTTGCCGCATCTGTCGCTTATTCAAAAATGGGAGATTGGGAAAACGCAATCACTTATTGCAACTTAGCCATTGAGTTAAAACCAAAATCTTATGATGCAAATTCTCAAATGGGACTTGTTTTATACTGTTCTGACAACATGCCGGAATGCATTGCATACTACGAACGAGCAATGAAAATCAAAAAAGATTACAAAATACATTTAAACTTAGCTTACGCTTATGAAAAAGCTGGAAAAATTGATGATGCAATTCAATTATTCAAAGAAACTTTGACAAAATTTACCAACTTCCCTCAAAAAGAAGAAGTTAGAAAACACGTTCGTCAATTAATGGAAAAAGAAAAAGTAATCACCCTGATCGACGCGTTCAAGGACTTCAAGGAAGAGAAGAACATTGACCGTCCGGTTATGATGCAGGTGCTCAAGGATGTGTTCCTGACCCAGATTGCCAAGACATACGGCTCAGCTGACAACTTCGATGTCATCGTCAATGTGGACAAGGGTACTTGCGAGATTTACCAGAACTTCGATGTCGTGGAGGAAGTGGAGAACCCGAATTCGGAGATCACCCTTGAGGGGATACGCGAGGATGGCGGAGACGCCGATGACTACGAGGTGGGGGACCAGTACTCCAAGAGGCTGCCGCTTGCGGCGTTCGGACGCCGCGGTATCCTGAACATCAGGCAGAACCTTCAGGGCCGTATCATGGACATAGAGAAGGCGAATGTGTTCAAGAAATACTCGGAGAAAGTCGGGGAACTCTTCTATGGGGAGATCTATCAGACCTGGTCCAAGGAGGTGCTGATTCTTGATGAAGACGGCAATGAGCTTCACATTCCGAAGTCGGAGCAGATTCCGGGCGAGAGGTTCAAGAAGAGCGATTCTGTCAAGGCCATCATCAAGAGCGTGGAGATGAAGAACAATACCACGCCATACATAACATTGAGCCGCACATCCAACGAGTTCCTCGAAAGGCTCTTCGAGCAGGAGGTCCCGGAGATTGCAGATGGTCTCATCACTGTCAAGAAAGTTGTCCGTGTGCCAGGCGAGAGGGCCAAAGTCGCTGTCGAGTCTTATGACGACCGCATAGACCCTATCGGCGCCTGCATCGGTGTCAAGGGCAGCAGAATCATGGGTATCGTGCGCGAGCTCCGCAACGAGAATATAGATGTCATCCAGTGGTCACAGAATCCGAAACTCATGATTCAGCGTGCGCTCAGCCCG
>CALAFU010000066.1 GCA_937891325.1 uncultured Candidatus Melainabacteria bacterium
TGCAGGCTCGTACTTTTTAGAAAAATAGTAACATTCGCCCATTGATTTATAAATTATATAGTTATTTGCATCTTTTGCGATTGCTTTTTTATAAGTTTCTAAGGCTTTATCCTTTTGACCGTTTTCAAAATATGTTTGCGCCAAGTTTACCAAAGCTCTTGTTTCGTTTGAACCGTCCGCATCTTTGGCATATTTTTTTGCTTCGTCAATCTTTGTACGTTTAGCATTTTTCAATTGCCTATTCAAAAGTTTTGAATTATTAGAATACAACAATTTTATTGTAACTCTATCTCTTTGTGACAATTTTTCGTCAGCTTTAGCCAAAATAGGGTACATAATATCATTTTCATTATCGCTATGTCCTGATATGCCGACAACGTGTCCCAATTCGTGTAAAACAACCTTGTACATATCTTCGCTTGGAATTGTTCTATTTTTATCAATTGGGTGGTTATAAATTAAGGTAATTTTTGCCTTTTCGATATGGTTATTATTTTCATTTAGGAAAGTATTTGTTAGTCCTAGTCTAAACGCCTCATTAGATTTTTCAGTATCATCAAATTTAGGTTTTACCAAAATTACTACATCTGCGTTATCTCTATTTTTTGTATACTCAAATTTAAATAAATTTTCAAATAGCTCGTTATAAGTTTCTACGGCACCTGTGATAGTTTGTCCGTAGAAATTTGTTGGGTCAACATAAGTATATTTTATAGTTTTTTTATTCCAGCGTGCAATTTTTCCATCTTGAGTAACAGCATGAGTCAAATAATTCTGTCTACTCGCAATATTATCCTTTGACATATTTTCCGCAATTAATCGTCCGTTTTCATCAAAAGTTGCATCATCAGAGATTTTTACAAATTTATGATGATCAATATAGTATTGCTTTTCGTCGTCGGTTAGGGCTGAAAAATCTTCCATAACCTTTACGCGTTTTGGACCGTAGTAATTGACATAATTTGCGATAGAAATTATAACCAAAAGCGCTAAAAGTATTAATATTTGATTTCGTTGTAGATTTCTGTTGTTCATTATTTAAAGTTTACTCTCTAATATACTTATAGTCAAGAAAAAAGGCATATTTTAAATTATGCCTTTTTCAATCTTTTTCTAGCTTTCAACATATTCTCTTAAGCGTTTGCTTCTGTTTGGATGTCTTAATTTTCTAAGCGCTTTCGCTTCGATTTGTCTGATACGTTCACGAGTTACGCCGAATAATTGTCCAACTTCTTCCAATGTTCTTTGACGACCGTCGTCCATACCGAAACGAAGTCTAAGAACATCTCTTTCTCTTGGTGACAATGTGCATAAAACTTCTGCTAAGTCTTCTCTTAACAAGTCAGAGGCAACTGTTTTGATTGGAGCATCAGCTTCTTTATCTTCAATAAAGTCACCTAAACGAGAATCTTCTTCTTTACCAATTGGAGTTTCCAATGATAATGGTTCTTGTGCAATTTTAATAATTTCTCTAAGTTTTGAAATAGAAACGTTCATTTCCATTGCCAATTCTTCTTCAGTCGGTTTACGAGAGTACTCTTGGGCAAGTCTTCTTGTAACCTTTTTCAATTTATTGATTGTTTCAACCATGTGAACAGGAATACGGATTGTTCTAGCTTGGTCTGCAATTGCACGAGTGATAGCTTGTCTAATCCACCATGTTGCATAAGTTGAGAATTTGAACCCTCTTTCGTGATCGAATTTTTCAGCTGCTCTGATTAAACCTAAGTTACCTTCTTGAATTAGGTCTAAGAACAACATGCCACGACCAACATATTTTTTAGCGATACTTACAACCAAACGTAAGTTTGCTTGAACTAATTTTCTTTTTGCGATAGCCCCTGGAGTTCCGCCTTGAATAATTGCTCTTGCAAGTTCAATTTCTTCGTTTGCAGACAATAACTTGATACGTCCGATTTCTCTTAAATATAAACGTACAGGGTCGTCAACTGCAACACCTTTTGGTACTTCTAATTCGTCTGCTTTTTCTTCTACTGAATCCATCAAATAAACATCTTCGTAAGGTGATTTTGATTCGATTTTGCCAGCAGAAACAATATCTTCAATATTGTCAGTGCTAATATCTACGTTCATGTAAGATTCATCGCCTGCATCGTCAACATCTTTTTCTGAATCAATGTCCAATATATCTAAATTTTCTTCTTCCATGATGTTAACAATTGAACTTGATTGTCTTTTCTTTGTCATTAATTATCTCCAGTTCTTAATTTTTTTATTTTATCTCTGAGTTGCATTTGTACCTTTAGCGACTCAGTTTCATCATCATTCGCTTCCTGATATAACTTCTTCATTTGCATGTGTTCTTCATTTAACCTACATTTTTCTAAAGTTTCAATATTTTCCCTTATAATTGCGTCAAATTCATTTTCCTTTAGGTTGTTAAATGTTTCTGAAATACAAATCAAATCTGTGATTAGGGATTTAATTTCTTGATTTTGAGAGAACTCTATGTATAATTTATTCGTTAAGTCACTAACATTATTTACGGTATTGATTAATTTGTCAATTGTATCTTTTACAATTATTAACGTTTTATTTGTAAAATTTACACTTTTTATTCTTTCTGAAATCATACCCATAGAATATGGGCTTGTATTTATTAAAAATAAGCTCAATAAATTTTTTTGCGCGATTTCTTCGATTGGTGAAGATTTTGTTACATTGACAAACGAAACCTCTGGAACTATAAAATCTGCACGATTTACTTTTTTTACGTCCTGTTGTAGAGCCTTGTCGTCTAATGATAGCGCCGTTGCTACAATTTTCACATACTCTGATTGAATAATTGGGTTTTGAACATCATTCAAAACAGGTAAAATTTCTTTAACCAATTCTGATTTTTCTTGTGGAGTTGTAACGTCATTTTTCTTTTTTAGTAGTTGATTTAACTCAAAATCTAATAGTAGCGGTGCGTGTTCAATGTAAGATTTGAACGCTTCTGCGCCTGAACTTCTAATGAATTCATCAGGGTCTTTACCTTCTGGTGGTGAGACAACTCTAATTTCGCACGCATATTTGTCATCATTTGTTGAAATGTGAGATTCGTCAAATTGTTTGATATTACCTAAACCGCTGAATGCTGATTTAATCAATTCTCCGCCACGTTTTGTTGCGTTTTGTCCCGCTAAATCTGTATCAAATGAAAGATAAATTCTTCTGCTTCTTGTATATTTTGAAAGCATTTTAACGTGTTCTAGTGTCATTGAAGTTCCGCAAGATGCAATTGCATTGTGAATACCGTGTGCTTGAGCTGAAATTACGTCAAAATAACCTTCCATAATTACAACGGAGTCTTCTTGCTTAATAGCTTCTTTTGCTGTGTATAAGCCATATAAAATTCTACTTTTGTTATAAATTGGAGAGTCTGATGAATTTAAGTATTTTGGATTTTGACCTTCTTCAATCGCTCTAGCACCAAAGGCAATGTATTCCCCTTGCTCGTTTTGAATTGGAATAATAATTCTGTTTCTAAATCTATCAACATAACGACCTTGATTAGATTTTAAAATTAAGCCTGCTTTTTCTAAAATTGAATCGTCGTAATCGCGTTTCAATTTGTTATAAAGCATATTAGGCTCTTTTAATGACAAACCTAGAGAGAATTTTGAAATAATTGCAGGTGTAATGTCACGGTTATTCAAGTATTTTACGGCAATATTGTCAGAAGGTGAACTTAGTAGAATATCTTGATAAAATTCAACAGCCTTTTTGCAAGCCTCTGTCATCAAAGTTCGTTCTTCCTTATGCTTGCCACCATCTCCGTTGTATTCTGGCAATTCAACATTATAACGTTCAGCCAAATAGTTGATGGTTTGCATATAATCCCAATTATGGATTTTCATCAAGAAGGTAATCGCATCACCACCGACACCGCAACCA
>CALAFU010000067.1 GCA_937891325.1 uncultured Candidatus Melainabacteria bacterium
GAGATGGTAGGATTGATATTTCAAAATCTACGCCTCAAGAACGTTTAATTCCAACTTTGTTGCATGAATTTGCACACTATATTCACTCCAAAATTGAAGGAAATATTCCTAAAACAGGCGGTTCTTTGAATGTAATTTTTGATACAGAAGATGACTATACTGGCGAATTAATTGCCGTCACTAATTTTGTTGATTACCATTCAAAATGCGAAAAATTAATACGTCATAGAGACATGGTAAAAGATAGTATCAAAAAATTAGATTTACAAATAAAAGAGGACTATCCAAAATTTCAACGCTCTAAAAAGTTCAAAGAATTTGATAGAGCGATTAGAGGCACAAAACTTAAATACTTGTTGAAATATGACAGAGTAAGAATTATGCCATGGTTTTTATTTGGTAAAGAAGAAGTTCTATCTATAAATACAATAGAGCAAGATTTTCCAAATTTGAAAACAGCCTTTGTAAATTATATTAGATTAAAATCTTTAACTCGTAAACAACGCAGAATTTCAAATAGAATAGCTAAATTGCATAGATATTATAACCGTCCGACTGAACTTTTTGCAAGACTTGTCGAAGGTTTATATATGGATAAAGAATTGACATGTCAGTTAGCACCCAAAGCAACAAAGCGATTTTTTGAATTGTTAGAGCAAGGTTATTATAAAGAATTGAAAAATATATTTGATTTGTTTACGATAAAGTGTTAAAAATAGGTGCTATTATTTTTGTAATAAATTGTAAAATAAACACTTGCTTTTTGAAATTTTGTATGTTAGACTAACTACACACATAGTAATAAGATAGACGATAAAGGAGAAAGAAAAATGGCAGTTCAACCTGTTGGCGCACAAAGTGCAGTACAAATGGCTTACTTAAATCAAAAACTAACAAATTGGAAATTAAATGTCGCTCGTCATTCTACTAATACAGTTACTCCAAAAACTAAAGAAGAAATTGACGCAAAACAAAACGATAATTTATTGTTAAACTTGGATTACGTAGGTAGACAAGTTAAAGCATTGTTAGACTTAACTGCTGGTAGAGAAGTTAAAGTTGAAAAATACGCTAATCCATTGCCAGAAGATGCATACAAAACAAAAGCTCAAAAACAAAAAGATGATGCTATTGTTCAAATAGGTTACATTGGTGATTGCTTGAATAAATTAGTTAAAGCAAAAGCAGGTCAATTAGACGAACCAAAACAAAAAAGACCAAGAGGTAACTAATAAATAAATTATAAAAAACGAACTTTAAAAGTTCGTTTTTTTATTAAAAGAGGCGACGCGTTCCGCGTCGCCTCTTTTTTACAATTTATAATTATTAAGGTCTTAAAATTGAAACTACAAATTTGTCATTCAAATATTTTCTTGTAATTTCTTGAACTTGCTCTGGGGTTACAGCCTTAATCTTTTTGATTAACTCATCTTTGAAACCAAAGCCCATACCTAAAATCGCGTGGTGTGCCATTTGGTTTGCTTGTTGTGCGTTTGTTTCAGTTATGAATTGAAGTTTGCCAATGTAATTATTTTTAGCATTTGTTAATTCTTCTTCTGAAACTAATACATCTTTAATTTTTTGAATTTCTTCTTTAAAACCGTCAAGAGATGTTTGAATATTTTTAGGTTCTGTTGCGATGTAGATGTTGAAGTTTGCACATTTTTGGTAAATCTCGTACGCACTTCTAACTGTATATGCTAACCCTTTTTTATCTCTAAGTTCACAGAATAATCTAGAAGACAATCCGCTTGCACCTAAAAGAGTATTTAAAACTACAAATGCCGGATATTCTTCAGAGGTAATTGTTGGAACTTGCCAACCTTGGAAAATTTGTGCTTGATTTGCATCGGGTTTGATGAATTCAATTGTTTCAGACTTTTCAAGGTGTGGTGTTGGAATTTCACATACGTG
>CALAFU010000068.1 GCA_937891325.1 uncultured Candidatus Melainabacteria bacterium
TCTGACAAATATCTAGCAAAATCAAGAATATTTTTGTTTGAACACCCTGTTAATTTTTTGTGTTCTTCATCGTCAATATGCTTTATATCAAGCATTACTAAGTCTGTATATTTTAGTAATTCATCTATTTTTTCTGTATTATTTCGGTTAAACAAAATTCCTGAGGTATCAAGCGCAGTATGAATTTGTTTTTCTTTAGCTTTTTTAAATAACTCCGTCACAAAGTCAATTTGCATTAAGGGTTCACCACCTGTAACAGTAAGCCCACCGTTACGCAAAAACTCTTTTACGCCCTCATATTTTTCTAAAATCTCATCAACAGACATTCTTTTGTTTAAATCCGTTGTCCAGCTATCAGGATTATGACAGTATTGGCAACGCATTGGGCAACCTTGCATAAACACAACAAATCTTATCCCCGGACCGTCCACCGTTCCGCAAGATTCCAAAGAGTGAATGTTACCGTATATTTTTTCTGTCATAATTTTATTCCTAAGTTATTTTAAAAGGCGCGTGAGGCTGAAAGCCTCACGCGCCTTACATAATTTAATTACATTGCGCTGTGGAAGGTTCTTGAGATAACATCATCTTGTTGTTCTTTAGTTAACTTGATGAAGTTTACAGCATAACCTGAAACTCTCACTGTTAATTGTGGGTATTTTTCAGGGTGTGCTTGAGCATCAAGCAAAGTTTCTCTATTGAAAACGTTCACGTTTAAATGGTGACCGCCCTTTTCAACATATCCGTCTAGCAAATTTATTAAATTTTCTTCTTGCATTGTTGTCATAATAATTTTCCTTTATATTTTATGTAACGACCTTTAAGTAGATTCTGAAACAAGTTCAGAATGACAATATATTTATTGTACGCTTGTTTCACAGCAACCGCCATCTAGGCAGATGTTCAAATCACCCATAAACACTTCGTCTTTACCTAAAGCGTTTGGAATGATTGAGAAGGTATTTGAAATACCGTCTTGAGCATCATTGAATGGAAGTTTAGCAACTGAAGCTAATGAAGCAACAGCACCGTTTGAATCTCTGCCGTGCATTGGGTTAGCCCCTGGAGCTAGAGGAACACCAGCTTTTCTGCCGTCTGGAGTGTTTCCTGTCTTTTTGCCGTAAACTACGTTTGATGTAATTGTTAAGATAGACATTGTTGGAATAGAGTCTCTGTATGTGTAGTGTTTTCTGATTTTAGCCATAAAGTTTTTAACTAAATCTACCGCAATTTGGTCAACTCTATCGTCGTTGTTACCATATTTAGGGAAATCGCCTTCTACTTCGTAATCAACAACTACACCGTCTTCGTCTCTGATAGCTTTAACTTTTGCATATTTAATTGCTGATAAAGAGTCCGCAACAACTGATAAACCTGCAATACCTGTTGCAAAGTAACGTTTTACATCTCTATCGTGTAAAGCCATTTGCGCTCTTTCGTAGCAATATA
>CALAFU010000069.1 GCA_937891325.1 uncultured Candidatus Melainabacteria bacterium
GTGGGACGTTACTCCCACGACAACCCGAATAATCCAAGAATATTTCAGGGTCTCTTGAACATAAGATTCTGAAACAAGTTCAGAATGACAATATGTCCTATCCTAGTCGCATTGATGTTTTGTAGACCAATTCAAATCATTACAGTGCAAGTAATCCATATTACCGATAGACAATACCCAATTTAAAATATCATACTCCGGCGCCATAACACCTTCTGTATCATTGTAAGTTATTGTACCTAGCCCATCTTCGTTAATAATTGCATCAAATATATCTATGCCTTTTTTAGATGGACCTTTTACACCATCTACATCAAAATATACATGAGTTTCAGGAAGATATACTACAACAGCCCCAGAAGGTAATGTAAATGCCGCCGAATTAGAGAATGATGCGCCAAAAGTCTTATCATCAATTGAACTACCATTATATTCAACATATTTTTTAGATGAGTTATGACATTGAGTAATATTATTTCCACAGTTTGTACCCATTTTTATATATTTTGATAGTTCATCAACGACAGCTTTACTCTTTGCCGAATATGTTGTTGCATTTGCATCATCATAAATTTCATCAAGAGATTTGTTTGTTAACATACGAGTAAAACCTGAATCAAGTTCATTGTACGTTGTTTTTGCCAACATTACATATTTGTCCTCATCAACACTTTGTGACAAGTTAGGTAAAGCAATTGCCGCAGTTATACCAATAATCGCTACAACCAACAAAACCTCTGCTAGTGTAAACGCTTTGAATTTATTATAAATTGAGTTTAATTTCATATCGCACCTCTTTAATTTATCGGTATTTTAGCATTTATTTTTTTTACAGTCAATTACAAAATAAAAAGGCGGCGACGCAGTTGCGTCGCCGCCTTTTTTAATCTTTATTATGCTTGTTTTTGCATTGTTTTAACTTTATCGTCCATAGAGTATTGTGGGCAATATGTAGCTAAATCATTATATTTGATTGTAATTCTGTTATCTTTTGGCATTGAGAAATCAACTGTACCTTTTTTAGTTAAGTAATCAGTGAAAATTTCTTGTTGTTCACCAACTTTTTCAGCTGTTGCTTTGTATTTGTCTAAAATTGGTTTTGAATAATCTGCACAGAATAAGTATGAGTCAAATGCAACTTTTACTTTTTTGTCAGAGCTTGGATTTTTTGTATCAATTGTAGCTGTAACGTTGCCTTTTTCATCTGTTAATTCTAATTTTGTTAAAGGAGTTTTGCCACCAGCTTGGTCGATAGTGTATTTCATGCCAGCAGTTCTTAATAATGGTGGGTCAACTTCGCCGAAAACTTTTGCAGATGTAGCGTTTAATAAATCTACAACTTCTTTTTCTGTCATTTCAGCTGCTACGTAAGAACTATTGTATGGTAACATTTCATATTTTAAATTGTAGTTAGAAATTTCATTGTTAGCGCCACCTTTAACAGTGTTTGTTGCGAATAATACAGCTTGAACGCCTTGAGCTTTACCTTTTTCTAAAACAGCATCAGCTAACATATTGTGAACAGGGTTTTCTCTGTATCTTTCTTCAAATTCACATTCTGGATCGTAACCGTTAGTTACATTTGCTAAGTGTTGTTTTTCACCTAAAGTTTCAACCATCAAGTTGTTCACTTTTTTATCCTCAGCAAAGTCTGCAACATTTGCCAATTGGTTTTTAATAGAGTCAGTTTTGATAACACCATTCTTATCAAAAACTACATCTAAGAAGCCAACTTTTTCATTTAATTTACCAGCTTGAGTGATAATAACAGGTTCGCCTCTTTTTGATTTAACTAAGTTTAATTTATGAGTACCACCTTTATCTTCTGATTGAGCACCTTCAATTGTTGCGTGAGAGTGACCGCCTACAATGATATCAATACCTTCTGTTTCTCTTGCAACTTTAAGGTCAGCGTGTTCGCCATAACCTAAGTGAGACAACAAGATAATTTTATTAATGCCTTGTTTTTCTAAATTTTTAGCTTCTTCATTGATAGCTCTAATTGTTTTATCAATATCTTTAACTCTTACGCCTGATTTTGCATCTTCTGTAATACCAACTTCTGCATCAAATGGAGAAGCACCAATTACTGCAAATTTATGTCCACCTTTCATAAACACAGCAGATTTAACTAGTTTTTTATCTGCAATTCTGTCTTTTAATGGACAATCTTCACCAATTTCTAAATTTGCTGAAACTGCTTTTGCATCAATATTTTTTAAGTTTTCAGCCAAACCTTTAGAACCTGGAGTAAATTCGTGGTTGCCTAAAGTAAAAGCATCAAACTTCATCATATTCATAACTTTTGAAATAAGTCCAATTCGTTGTTTATCTTTACCATAGAAACAATCACCAGCTGTTAAAGCTAATGTTGAATTGTCTTTGTTAGACTTTTCGAAAGAGTCTTTTGCCGATTTCAATTTTGACAAACGGTTGATATCACCGTGCATATCGTTAGTGTAAAATACGCTTAATTGAGTTTCGCCAGCTTTTGAATTAGCAACTTGTGGCTTAAAAAAGTTGTTGATACTTGTCATTTAAGTATAAAAATTCCTATATTGTGAGTTGATATATTAATAAAGTCATGATTTTACATGAAATTGCCCCAAAATGTAAACCATGTTAACAAATTTTAAGCCTTTTTAATTATGTTTGTGATATAATATATCTAAAGGAAGATATAAGGAGAAAATTAATGTTAACAGTAAACAAAAAAGAACGTAAATCAATCCGTGCAGCCTATGGTAAAGCATTAGCAGAAGTAGGCAGAGAAAATAAAAACGTAGTTGTTCTTGACTCAGACTTAGCAGGTTCAACTCAAACAGCAATCTTCGCAAAAGAATTCCCAGACAGATGGTTCGATTGCGGTATTGCAGAAGCAGATATGACAACAACAGCAGTTGGTTTAGCAACAGTTGGTAAAATTCCATTTATTTCTAGCTTTGCAGTATTTGCAACAGGCAGAAACTACGACCAAGTTAGAAACGGTATTTGCTATGCTGGTTTCAACGTTAAAGTTGTTGGTACTCACGGTGGTATTACTGTTGGCGAAGACGGCGCTACTCACCAATCATTAGAAGATGTTTCTTTAATGCGTGGTATTCCAGGAATGCAAGTTTTAGTTCCTTCAGATTGCGCTGAAATGAATGCAGCTGTAAAATATGCAGCTAACCACTTTGGTCCTGTTTACATTCGTGTACCTCGTTCAAATGTACCTGATGTATTTGAAGAAGGTCACAAATTCGATATGACAAAAGCTGTTGTACTAAAAGAAGGTAAAGATGTAACAATCGTTACTAACGGTGAAACTACTGCTGAAGTTATTGAAGCATCAGAAATGCTTGCAAAACAAGGTATTGATGTAGAAATCGTTCACATGCCAATGGTAAAACCAATGGACAAAACAACAGTTATTGAATCAGCTAAGAAAACAGGTTTTGTAATCACAGTTGAAAACCACTCTGTAATCGGCGGTGTTGGTTCAGCTGTATGTGAAGTTCTTTCTGAATCTCACCCTGTACCTGTTCACAGATTAGGCGTTCAAGATACATTCGGTCAATCAGGTGACTTCAACAGCTTGATGAAACATTACCGCTTGAACTCTACTGAATTAGCAGAAGATATTACAAAATTAATGGAATTAAAATAAAATGATACAGTTACGCTCGGTAACAAAAAAATATAAGAACAAATACGCTCTAAAAAGCGTAGACCTAGACATTTTATCAGGTGAATTTGTATTCATCGTAGGTAAGTCTGGTGCTGGTAAATCTACATTGATAAAAATGCTTTACAAGGAAGAAACACCTTCTTCTGGTACTGTAATTATCGGTGGTATCAACATCGCAAACTTACCTCCAGAAAAAGTGCCTAACTTAAGACGTTGCATGGGTATCGTATTCCAAGATTACAAATTACTTCAAAATCAAACTGTATACGATAACGTTGCTTATGTAATCAGAACTTTGGGTATTAGCTCAAAAGAAGTTCACGCAAGGGTTACAGGCGCTCTTAAAGTTGTAGGCTTAATCGATAAAATGAAAGCTAGACCTAGCGAACTTTCAGGTGGTGAACAACAACGTGTAAGTATCGCAAGAGCTATAGTAAATGGTCCACCTCTTTTGATTGCCGACGAACCTACAGGTAACTTAGACCCTAAAAACTCTTTGGAGGTTATGCAAATTCTTGACCAAATTAACCAAAGAGGTATTACGGTTATTGTATCAACTCACGACCAAAACATGGTAAATTACTTTAGAAAACGTGTAATTACGCTTGATAATGGTGAAATTATTCGTGATGTTCAGGACGGTACTTATGAATAATTCAAAAGCCCAAAAATTAAAAAAGAAGGTAAAAAATCATATTCCAAAAGACTGGTTAACAGAAATTAGAATTGTTTACCGTATGTCTGTTGAAATATTTAACGATATTAGACGAACAGGTTTAATCAATTTGGCTATCATTACAACAATGGCAGCTATTTTGACCTTGTTCGGCGCTTTACTTAGAACAACTCTTTCTGTTTCATCATTTGCACATGAGCTAGGTAATGTACTTGAAATTTCAGTATATTTAAAATCTAACGCAGATGCAAACATTGTTGCTGAAAGAATTAAAGAGTTTGACCACGTTGAAAAGGTTAAAATTATACCAAAGGAAAAATCTTGGTCAGATTTGAAGCGTGAACTTGATATTTCTGATATCGACAACCCATTGCCTGATACATTACACGTAAAGGTTGACAAACCAGAAAATACAAATGAAGTATTCGGCAAGATTAAAGCTCTGTCGGTCGTAGAAGATATGAGTTATGCTCAAGACTTAGCGAAGAAAATTCAAGTCTTGAATAAGGTCGTAAACACCACAACTGTAATTGTTGTAATCATTGTAGCGATACTGACAATAACGATTATTAATAATACAATTCAACTTGTAATTCAATCAAGAAAAGATGAAATCGAAATTATGCGCCTGATGGGCGTAAGCAATTGGTATATCAGAATTCCATTGATTATGCAAGGTGCGTTATATGGTTTTGTTGGTGCGCTTATTGCATTAATCCCTATTGATATTGTACAAAATATGTTGAATAATATTCACAAATTCTTTGTAATTCCATCACCTGTATTTGCAGGCAACATCGTAATTATCGCAACAATCGTAATGGGTATTGCATTCGGTGCTGGTGGTAGCTTCTTATCAATCAAAAAACACTTACAAGTATAGATATGAATAACGAAACATCTAAACTAATAAACAATTTAAAGAATGTTCCTGCTATGCCTAACGTGGTTATACAGGCGCTAAATATCGTTAAAGACCCTAATTCTAGTATCAAGGATTTAGGCGATATCATTAGCTATGACCAATCTTTAAGTTTGAAAGTTTTGAATCTAGTTAATTCAGCATATTATGGATTTGCACAACAAATTACCTCAATAACAAGAGCATTAGCACTTTTAGGTATGAACCAAGCAAAAAACATTATTGTTGCTGTTGCAATGAAACCAATGTTCTCCTCTGAAGAAAACAAGGAACTTTGGAAACATTCAATTACAGCTGCGGTTGGTTGTGAATATATCGCACAATACTTAAACATTATGGACTCAGAAGAAGCCTTCGTTATTGGATTTTTACACGATATTGGCAAAATTATTCTTAATATGCAAGATAAAACAATTTGTAATAAGGTTAAAGAATTGGTTGCAAACGGTAGCGACATAATTGAAGCCGAAAGAATGAACTTCGGCACAGACCACGCAGAAGTAGGCGCAGAACTTGCTAAAAAATGGCAAG
>CALAFU010000070.1 GCA_937891325.1 uncultured Candidatus Melainabacteria bacterium
TTATAATGTGGTTCTGTTACAAGTCCAACAAGTGCCGGTTTCGGTTCTACAATTGTATGACCTATGTCACTAAGCATTTTATAGCTACTTTTTCCGCCGATTGCAACAACTACAATATCAAAATAGTAGCTGGCTTGCGTACTTTTTACTTCAAAACCGTTCTCAAGCTTTTTGATTGAAATTATTTCTTCTTCTTTAAATTTGCAGTGGTGAAGTTTTGAAAGTATTGCATTTCTTACGTCTTGCGCGCTATTAGAAACAGGAAAAATCCTTCCATTTTCTTGTGTATAAGTTTTTATGCCTATTTTTTCAAAGAAATCAAGTGTTTCTTGAGTTCCAAAACGTGAAAAAACAGAGTACAAAAACTTTTCACCACGCGGATAATTTTTTGCTAAATCTTTAAAATTATACTCAGCATGCGCAAGGTTACAACGTCCACCGCCTGTTGGCAAAAGTGTTTTAAGAGGTTTTGATTTATCGAAAAGTGTAATTTCAAAAGACTTATCCAAGTTACAAGCTGTCATGCAACCTGCCGGTCCACTTCCGATTATCGCAACTTTTTGTCCCATTTTATACTCTTGTTCCGTACAAATAAACCATTTCAGGGTTTTCTAATTCTTCATGCAATTGCATAATTGTTTTCTTCAAAGTTGGATGCACAAAGTCCGGAGCTAGTTCTAACATTGGAACAATTGTGAAAGCTCTTTTGTGAAATAGTTTATGGGGGATAGTTAAATTTTCGTCATTTACGATTTGGTCGTCATAAAAAATAATATCAATATCAAGAGTTCTGTCGCCGTAATGACCTTCAGCCTCTCTATTACGACCTAATTGAGTTTCAATTTTATGGCATGCTTCAAGCAATTCTTGAGGTGTTTTTGAGGTTTTAATTTCAATCATTGCATTTACAAACCAATTTTCAGTATCTACGCCCCAAGGTTCTGATTCATAAAACGCAGAAGTTCTAATCAAGCTAGTGTCATCAAGTCCGTCAAGAATTGAAGTCGCTTGTTGAATATAGCCGACTCTATCGCCTTTATTTGAACCTAAACTTAAATATACAATTGCCATACCCTCATTCTTAAACGAAAATCTACTTTTGTCAATCGTTTTTTTATGTGATAAAATTAAGGCATGAAAAAGACAGTTATTGCATATTTGCACACACATTGGGACAGAGAATGGTATAGAGAATACGAGGTATTCAGAATAAGACTTTTGAGAGTTTTTGACAATGTTTTATATTTGCTTGAAACTCAACAAATACCTTGTTTTTATTTTGACGGACAAACTTCTGCACTTCAAGATTATCTTGAAATCCGTCCTGAAAAATTTGATTTAGTAAAACAATTAATTACAGAAAAGCGTCTATTTATCGGTCCATTTTACACATTGGTTGATGAATTTTTGACAGATAAAAATGCTTTTGAACACAACTTAAAAATGGGATTAGAATACTCTCGTTCATTAGGTTGTACTGATTTTATCGGTTATCTTGCCGATACTTTTGGTCATTCAAAACAAGTTACAAAAGTATTTAAAGAATTTGGTATCGATAAATGTATGGTTTGGCGTGGTTGTTGCGGTGATATACCTGCTGAATTTAAGTTCTGTGGTATTGATTCAGTAAATCTCGTACGTGGATATTTTATGGACTTTTTCTCTGCGCCGTTCGAAATTGACAAAAAAGCTCAATGTATAAAAGATAATTTAGATAAAATTTCTGAAAAATCAGGTGATGTCTTACTTTTACCGATTGGGGCTGACCATTTAGGGATAGAAAAAGACATTGTTCAACAAATTAAAGAGGTTAACGCTCGTTTAGAAGATTATGAAATCAAATTAGGTTCGCCATTTGAGTATTTTGAACTTGTAAAAGATGATTTTAGCAAATTCGAATGGAATGATGAATTGAGAGATAATTCTAAAACCTTTATTTTATCGGGTTCTTACTCATCAAGGTTGGATTTAAAGCGTTTAAACACGGAATGTTGTTACAAATTGCCTTTGGTTGATAAATTACAAAATCAATTTAATTTTGGTTATGATAATTTAATCGCTTATGCATACAAATTGTTACTTCAAAATCAAGCACACGACGGAATTTGTGGCTGTTCGCTTGATAATGTTCATGCTGAAAACATTATGCGATACAAAAAAATCTTACAAATTTGTCAAACTATTATTGATGAATTTAGATTTAAGAATGAGTTAAAAGCTATAAATTTAGGCGACAAGCCATTTACAGGATATTTAGAATTTGAATCTTGCAAAGAATTAGATTATTGTCAAAAGATTTCTTCAAGAAAAGGTTTCGACAACAACATTCTACAAGATACGCAAAAAAGACCTGTAACAGAGGATTACAGAGATATTTATACGTATTTAGCAGAAATTAAAGACTTAAAACCACTAGAGTTAGTCTCAATTCCTGAAATGACTGCAGAAACAGATTTAGAAGTTACTGATAATTCAATATCAAACTCAAAAATTTCATTGAAAATTATAGGAAACAACATTTTAATTAACAACGACATTCAATTAGAATTTGTTGACTACATTGACAGTGGAGACAGTTACAACGACGGTCCTGTTGCTGATGACGAAGGCGTAATTGCTGATATTATTTCAACGAAAAAGCAAAAGGACGGAAGTTTGCGTTCCTCATTAAAAATTGAAACTTCATTTTTTGATGTGATTGTCTCATTAGACAAATATTCAGAACTCTTGAAATTCAACATTGAGTGGAATAACGACGAAATTAATCATTTAGTTCAAGCAAAATTTATTTTAAATGACAAGATTACAAAAACATATTCGGAAGATTTTAACGAATTAATCGAAAGAACTTTTGACCCAGATTATGATATTCGTCAAAACTTGCCAAAAACTCGCGGTATAGAGGCTAAATCAAACACCGCACCAATGCAAAGATTTGTTTGGGCAAATGATTTGGGCATATTTACAAAAGGAATTACGCAATATGAGGTCTTTAAAGATATGCTTTCAATACCTCTATTAAGAGCAACAGGTGTGATTTCTAATCCAAAAAATTCTTCCCGCTCAACTCCTGCAGGTCCACCTCTTGAAACTCCGGCTTTACAACAGTTAGGCAAAAATAAGGCTGAATTTGCCGTTTACTGTGGAGATATTAGTGGCTATGAAAGAAATTTAGAACATGTTTATCCACAAGTTGTGATGTAAATAAAAAAGGCTAAAATGCTTTAAAAAAGGCGCGGTTCGTTTCACGAACCGCGCCTTTTTTATTTTTCAAATTATTTCATTTCTCTTGCAACTTGTTCTCTTTGAAGTTCCAAAAGTTCAATTTCGTTGCTTAATTTAGAGCGTTGAATTTCTTTGTCTAGAATTTGTGAAGTTAAGCCCCAATATTGCTTTTGTTCTTTTGTTCCGCCAGAGCGTTTAATTTGCTTAACTGTCTTTAAAGTATCTTGCTTTTCTGCAATTGTTGTTGTTTGTTCTGGAATTTGAGCAACTAAGTCTTTTGTAGATTTTATTCCAAACATTTTTTTGAAGAAATTTTTAACCTTTTGACCAAATGTTGGTTTTTCAGCGTTAGTTTTTTCTAAATTTGATTGCATTTTAGGAGTTACAACTTGAATTGTTTTAACTGTGTAAGATTGCATATCTTCGCCAACAGGTTGAACAGTAGTTGTTTGAACTTCTTCTGCAATATACATTGGGCGTTTTAAATCTTCCCATTTTTTCTTTAATTTTTCTTGAGGTGTCATTTCAACAGGTTTACCCAAGCCTGCAAATTTGTCAGGTTTGTAATCTCTAGGTGGAATAATACCTTGTCTTGTGAATGAATCTTGAACTTCTTCCTCAAAATTTTGTTTTTGGCATGCACAATTTTCACCATCGCAACATCTAGCTTTCATTGCTGGTTGGGGTTGTACGGGTTGTGTTGCTGGATTAATTCCTAGCATAATAAAATCCTTCCTTTGTAATTACATATAATGTAACACTTGTGAAGGATTTTTTTGCTATTTTATTTCGAAATTTTTACGATTGTTTACATTCCACTAAGCATCGCTTTATCCATTTTATTTTTGTAGAAATCAGTGTTGATGTTTAATCTTCTGCCTATTTCAAGCAACATATCAACAAATTCTCTATCTGTTTCGTTTTTGATGTCTGTAATATTGTCGATATATTCACCAACTTCGTGGAAAATCTTTGCAAAGTAGATGTTTTGAGCTTCTTTGATTTCAACTTTTAAATCAAGTTTTTCAATGAAATCAAAGATTTCTAAAGTAGCTTCTGCCTGATGAATTTCAATGCTGTTAGCTAATCTATTGATGTTTTGCAATAATTTATGACTAAAGAATTCGCTTGAAGGTCGTTTATCAATTTCAATGCCAATATTTTTAGCCTCAAGGTTAATATCTGCAGCTTGTTGAATTACTTGAGGGTCAAGATAATTCTTTGAATCTTTAATCAATTGATTAAATTGTTGTGCAAGGGTGTAACCTGCTGCAAGTTTGAACTCGTCTGGAATACTCAAACCTAAACTTTGCATTTGATAAATTGAATCTTTGCCTTCGTTATACAATTCGTTGTAAGTTTGTGCGAATTTGTCCATTCTGCCTTTTAGCATAATTTCCAAAATCTTGCGACGTTCTTCAATAAAGATGTCTTTCAATGTGAAATATTCAGAGCCAAAGTATTCGTCAATTGCTCTAATGATTTCAGTTAGAGGGTTTAACATAAATGTTCTTACAAGTTCTTTTTGTAATTTTATGTATTCAGCTTCTGAATCGAAATCTTTTATTGCGCAGTGGAAGTCTCCGCCTTGATATTGCATCAAGACAAACATTAAGTCTGATTTTTTCAAAGTTACTTTTGAAAGAACTTCGATATGTCCGACTACAAAGTTCATGTTGCTTTTTTGAACTTTTTTGTAAGATTTTCTTGTTATTTTGTAGCAATAAACATCTTGTTCATCGTCAAAGTCTTCATATAAAGAACTTATTGCCCATAAAGATGCAATTTGTTTTGTTGTAACGACAGAAGGTTTTACAAATCTTTCATAAATGTCTTTTCCGTTTCCGTATTCTTTGAAGTTACTTTGTGCGTTGCTTAAGATTTCTAAGAATTTGCTTTCTAAATCTTTTGTTGTAAAGTTTTCAGCCAATTGCATTGCTCTTGCTGCATACTTCATAATTTGAGTTGTTTCAATACCTGAAATTTCAGAGAAGAACCAACCACAACTTGTGTACATAAGCATTGCTTGACGTTGAATTTCTAATAGTTCCATACCACTAACTTTTTCTTCATCAGAAAGTTCAGGTAAGAAATATTCGTCTTGAAAACGTTTGATAGCGCGTTCTGTTCTATCTAAAATTACGTCAATATATTTGTTTCTGACTGTCCAAGGATCTTCCTTGAAGTATTTTTCGCCTTCTTTTTCAAATATAACAGAAAGTTCATCACGTAAATAATCTAATGCTTCACGTAATGGCTTTCTCCATTTTTGGTTCCATCCTGGGTGACCGCCTGTTGAACAACCACAGTCTTCTTTCCAACGTCCAACACCGTGGAAACAGCTCCAAGATGAGGCTTGTTTGATGTCAACTTCCCAATCACTTCTGAATTTGTCTAAAAATTCACCGTAATTAGTTAATATAAATCCTTCGTCTTCTGCTCTAATTTTTAGAACGTAAGCAAGTGCCATATCACCAAATTTAGTATGATGACCGTAGCTTTCGCCGTCAGTTGCAATGTTTACAAGTTGGTTGAAGTCTCTAGAACTTGAAATACCTTCTTTCAAGCGTTTAATGAACTTGTTACCGTCTTTTAATAATTCATCAAAAGCTACTGATTTTGAAATTGCACCGTCGTAGAAGAATAAATCAATATATTTTCCAGGTGCAGATTTTATGTAATATCTGTAAGAACGAGCAGGGTCAATGTTACCCCAGCTTACGTCTTGCCAATTTGAATCTGGAATGCGTTTAATTCTCTGTGCTTGATATGGAGAAAGTACTGTGAATTTAATTCCGTTTTCAACTAAAACTCTTAAAGTATCATCGTCAACCGCAGTTTCTGCAAGCCACATACCTTCTGGTTGTCTACCAAAACGGTAAACAAAATCTCTAATACCCCATTTTACTTGAGTAATTTTATCGTGTTCGTTTGCAAGTGGCATAATCATGTGATTGTAAACTTGCGCTATTGCGTTACCGTGTCCGTCGTGTTCAAGAACACTCTTGATATCTGCCTTGATAATTCTGTCGTAAGCATAAGGTGCGTGTTCTTCCATCCAAGACAAAAGAGTTGGACCAAAGTTAAAACTCATTCTTTCGTAGTTGTTTACGATGTCTAAAATTCTGTTTCTATTGTCAACGATTTTAGATGCTGAATTAGGGTTATAACATTCGTTATTAACTCTTTCATTCCAATCGTGACAAGGAAGAGCACTATCTTGCAATTCAATTGCTTCCAACCAAGGATTTTCTCTAGGTGGTTGATAAAAGTGACCATGTATAGTTAAAAAATTCTTATTACTCATAATAAAATTACTCCATATTTACAGAGTAATTTTATCATATCTATATTTTTGCGTATTCCTACAAATAACCTATTTAGTAGTTGTTGCCCTTTTGTCTTTTGCTTTTGATTGAATTACTTTAAAATCTTCAACCTCTAACCAAACGTCGCCTAAAGCGTTAGAAAATACTAAACCTGAATATTCAACGATATCGCCTGTTTCAAGGTCAATGTTCTTTTCTGCAACTTCACGTTTTAAGAAATTTTTCAATTCTGATAATGGAATAACGTTTGTTGTGTTATCTCTGCAAATCAAGAAAGTGATATATTTTTGAGAACTTCTCATTGCAGGTTTGTAATCTAAACCAAGGCTAGAAAATTTATCAAATTTTGCTCTGATTTTTACTCTTTTATTTACAAATGCATTTGGGTGAGCCACTAAGTCAAGTGGTTTTACCGGTGCATAAGTGTAAGTTTGCGCAGGTGTTACAACAACAGGTTTTGTTGATTTTGATGGCAATGTTGTTGTTCCGTTTTTCA
>CALAFU010000071.1 GCA_937891325.1 uncultured Candidatus Melainabacteria bacterium
CTAATTATACTTTTTTTATTAGTAATTTTGTCACCGAATTACTTGACATATACAAGAATGACATAAAGATTTAGACATGTAATATTATGTCACCCTGAATTTATTTCAGGGTCTCTACAACATTAGATTCTGCCACACGGGGGACAGGCTCACAAAGCGCAAAAATTCGCTTGTTAGCTTTGTCAAACAAGTTCAAAATAACATTATATTTATAAACTACGAATTTTCTGTATTTCTTTCTTTTTGCATACGTGTCCAATTGATTATGCCAATAATAGACATTACAAAATAGATTGATTTCTTTGTAATCATAATAACATCACCCAACAAAATCCATTGAGTAATTGCGATAACATCAGAAATTAACCACAAGGCATATTGATCTGCAAAACGTTTTATTTCATAGAAGGTTGCAATAACTCCCAAAGACACTGTAATTGCATCTAAAAGCGGAGTTGCGCCACCAATTTTCACTAAAAAATATCTCAAAGTAAGCGAACTTGCAATTACAATTGCAATCATTAACAATCGAAGTTTCCAGCTCATTACACGAGTTTTACATTTATCTTTTTCGTTGTTATCAAGATGTTTTGTCCACAAATACAACCCCACCAAACCACAAGGTAAGTAATACAACATTTCTAGAGCAAAAGTTCCGTAAACGTGGTTATAAAACAGAATTATTGAATACAAAACAGTATTTATAATCCCAAAAATCCACTTCGGCCAGCTGGCATGAGCGCATAAGAAAATACAAGAAATCCCCATAATTGAGCAAATATAATTAACGACCAAATACCAATGAGGGTGGGTTTTGTCAGTAACCATATAAAAAGCGCCAATAAAAATCATCGCCAAAAACATTACCCACTCAAACCAGCGAAGGTTTTTGAAGGCTATTACAAAAATATTATTTTGTAGTTTTTCTTTAATCATTTTTATAGCTTTTTAGTTATTTCTTCCGCTTTTTCAGCCCACACTGAAACTAAATTGATAATATTTTCAACACTTTTTTGCATTGCTTGAAGTGAGATAAATTCTTTTTTAGAGTGGAAATTTACGCCACCTGTGCCTAAATTTGGAGTCAAAAGACCTCTTAAAGTAAGCATTGCGCCGTCTGTACCGCCTCTAACAGGTGGTTCTTTTGGATTATCAAAGCCCGAACGCTTTAGGGCTAGTTTAGCATATTCAATTACCTCTGGCAACTCGTTCAATTTTTCTTTCATATTGTGATATTTTTCGTTTTCTTTAAAGGTAATTTTACAGCCTTTATACTCGTTTTCAACTTCTTTTGTAATTCTGCGCAAAAATTCAATTCTTTTTAGTTCGTTGTCAAAATCAAAATCACGAACTAGCATTTTCATAACAACTCTATTTACATCGCCATTAATGCTATCTACGTGATAATAACCTTCTTTGTTTTGGGTTGTTTCGGGTAGTTCGTTTTTAGGTATTTTATTCATAATTGCGCTTGCAACTTCAATAGCATTAACCATTTTGCCATAAGCATAACCGCAATGAACAGGCACACCCTCGATTATAACCTCTGGATTAAAGGCATTAAAGGTTTCTGATTCAATATTATCAACCTCAGAACCGTCAACAGTATAAGCAACATTTGCACCAAATTTTTGGATATCAAAATTTGTCACGCCTTCGCCGATTTCTTCATCTGGAGTAATCGCAATTCTTATTGTAGGGTGTTTGATTTCAGGATTTTCAATCAAAACTTTTACCGCTTCTAAAATTTCTGCAACACCCGCTTTATCATCAGCGCCCAAAAGAGTTGTGCCATCTGAAGTTATGATTGTATTATTTTTGTAAGGCTCTAAGTCGACAGCATCAATTTTTACACCGTTTAGTTCAATATCACCATCTTTGTAGTCATGAACTTGCGGTTTTACAGGTCCTGTTGGTGCTTGTTCGCTTGTATCCATGTGCGCAATTAAGCCAATCATAAGATTTTCTTTAATATTGCCTTTCAAAGTCGCAGTCACTGTGTGGGTTTTATCCATTTTAACATCTTTCAAACCCATTTTTTTCATTTCTTTTACAAGAATTTTTTTAGCAAATTCGACTTGTTTATTCGTACTTGCACCAATTTTAGGTTTTGTTTCTTCACAAGAACCTGTATCGACTTCAGCCATTTTTATAAATAAATTTTTTAATCTTTCTGTATCAATTAATTCGTTTATAGGTGTCATATTGTCTCCTTTTGGGTATATATAGTATTATATTATAAAAAAGAAAGGATTTTTATGAGAAAATACATTTGGCTTTATGTTGTCGCAATTGTAGCCTCGCTAGGCGGTTTGCTATCAGGATACGACACAGGTGTAATCTCTGGTGCATTATTGTTTATTAATGAAACTTGGGATTTGTCTGACTCACTTCAAGGCTTTTTAGTAAGCTCCGTTTTAATTGGTGCGGTTATTGGTGCAGCTACAAACGGAATTTTAGCCGATATTTTTGGACGTAAAAAAATCATTATGGCAACTGCTGTAATTTTTATGACAGGTTCAATTATGTGCGCTTTAGCCCCAAATGTATTAGTTTTAATAATTTCAAGAATATTCGTCGGCTTTGCAGTCGGTATTGTTAACTTTGTTGTTCCATTGTATTTGTCAGAAATTTCACCAAAAGCCTTGCGTGGAACTCTTGTATCGCTTTATCAATGGGCAATTACAGCAGGTATTTTGTTCTCTTATGTAATAAATTCAGCTTTTGCAAACGCAATTTACAGTTGGCGTTGGATGTTGTTTGCAGGCGTTGTTCCAAGTTTAATTTTGTTAGTTGGAATGAGCTTGATGCAAGACACTCCACGTTGGCTTGTAAGCAAAAAACGTGATGAAGAAGCTAAAAAAGTGTTCAAGAAAATTGAACCTGATATTGACGCAGACAAAGAAATTGAAGATATCAAGCAAACAATCAACAAAAGTTCTGAAAAGAGTGAAAAATTTGTTTTCAAAAAATGGATGGTTATGCCGTTCGTTGTAGGCATTGGCATTATGTTTGCGCAAATTTGCACAGGTATTAACACAATTATTTATTACGCACCTACAATCTTTAAATCTGCTGGTTTTGACAGCAATATTACAGCAATTTATGCGACCGCTGGTATTGGTATAATTAACTTCTTAATGACAATAGTTGCAATCTACTTTACTGACCGTTTGGGCAGAAAACCTTTGTTATACTTCGGTTTAACAGGTGTAATGTTGAGTTTATTCGCACTTGGCACATCTTTTGCTTTCGCTGGCGTATTAGGAAGTTACCAAAAATGGGTTGCAGTCGGAAGTTTGGTAACGTACATCATCTTCTTTGCAATGAGCTTAGGACCTGTTGGCTGGATTATCGTATCAGAAGTGTTCCCACTAAAGATTCGTGGAATTTCAATGAGCATTTGCACAGTTTCAAACTTTGCGTTCAACTTCTTTGTTGTTGCAAGTTTCCCTATTTTATTACACAGAATAGGCGGAGCATGGACCTTCTGGATGTTCGGGTTCGTTTCAATACTATGTATAATCTTCGTTTATTTCTTTGTACCTGAAACAAAAGGTATTTCATTAGAAAAAATCGAAGAAAATTGGGTGAACAACGTTAATCCAAGAAAGTTTTAGACATCAAAAGAAAAATCATTAAATTTAATCTATGGACAAATTTTTAGACACAATTCAAGAAAATTTTGACAAAGAAACAGGAAATAATTCTGCTTACAAAGATTATGCAAAATTTAGGTGTAAAAAATAATTTTATACACTTGACACCTGTTACGTAACAGGTTATAATAGTATGATAAAATCATTTAATCACAAAGGACTTGAAAAATTTTACAAAACAGGTTCAACAAAAGGTATTCAAGCAATTCATGCAAACAAAATTTCAAGAATTCTTGCCGTTTTAGATGCAATGTCCGAATTAAATGATTTGAATTCACCAGCATATCGTTTACACCCTTTAACAGGAGATTTAAAAGGACTTTAGGCAGTTACTGTTCAAGCAAATTGGCGAATAACTTTTAAATTTGAAAACGAAAATGTTTACATTGTTGATTATCAAGACTATCACTAGAAAGGACAAATTATGGAAATGTTTAACCCACCACATCCAGGAATTGTTTTGTTAGAAGATTGGATAAAACCTTTAAATTTTAGTATTTCTGAATTTGCATTAAAAATTGGAACAAGTCGCAAAAATTTGTCTGAAATAACAAATGCTAAGGTTGGAATTAGTTCTGAAATGGCCTTAAAATTATCAAAAGCACTTAAAACATCTCCTGAATTATGGCTTAGAATGCAGGTTGCCTATGATTTATGGCAAGCAAAACAAAAAGTTGATTTATCTAATGTTGAGGTTATTGCATTATAAAATAAACAAAAGGCGGGCGCACAGCGCCCGCCTTTAAACTATCTTAATCTCCAGAATTAGTATTGCAACATTGATAGAACTTCAACGCCTAATTTTTCTAATTTTTCGCGTCCACCTAGACCGTTTAATTCAATCCAGAATGCTGCACCTGCAACATTAGCTTTTGCTTGAGCAATAAGTCTGCATGCTGCGCTTGCTGTTCCACCTGTTGCTAACAAATCGTCTACAATTAGAACATTTTTACCTTCTTCGACTGCATCTTTGTGCATTTCGATTGTATCAGTACCATATTCTAATTCATAAGTTTCTTTATATGTTGGTGCTGGTAATTTGTGAGGTTTTCTGATTGGAATAAAACCAACGTTTAATTTGTATGCCAAAGGCATACCAACGATGAAACCTCTTGATTCCATGCCTGCAACGTAGTCAATTTTTTTGTCTTTGTAGTGTTCATACAAAAAATCAACCATGTTTCTCATAGTTTCAGGTTCTTTTAGGGCTGTTGTAATATCTCTGAATAAGATACCTTCTTTTGGAAAATCTTGAACTGCTCTAATTTTTTCTTTAATACCAGCTAACATTTATCTACCCTTTCCGAGAGTTTATACTCCAACTGCTTCTTTTTCTTTGTTATCGTGACGGTGTTGTTCTTCTTCTAAAACAAGTCCGTGTGTTGTTTTACCCCAATCCATATCTTTTGGTTTCAAAAGAATTTTAAATGAGATATAAAACGCAACAGGGAACCAAACAGCCAAGATATAAGCTGATGTTTCAACTGCTTGTTTTAATGCTTCCCAACGACCTAAATGATTATATTTTCTAAGGCTGTAACGAGTTGCTAATGTAAAACAAATACCGATTACAAGACCTACTAAAAGCGATGTAATAATACCGATATCATCAACAGAAACTTTACCTGTCAAAACTTTAAAGCATCTGATGATTACTTCAAAAATGAACCAAGTCGGCATTAAAAATTCTGACAAATAAGCTGTCATATCTAATCTTGCACGCAAAGACATTTTCTTAGAAGTGATTACATCACCAAACAACTCTAAATAACGTCTTACTGTACCTTCATACCAACGTCTACGTTGTCTGTAAAGAGGCATTAAGTAGATAACTGCTTCTTCTCTAACTTCAGCCTCTGGGCAGAAACGAATATCCCAACCCTTGATATGAAGTCTTGTCGACATATCTAAATCGTCTACAAGTGTGTAATTGTTCCAACCGCCGATATCTTCAAGAGCTTTTCTCTTGATTAATTCGCCGTTTCCTCTTAATTCTACTGCACCTTTTACAGCATCACGACCGATTTGGAAGTGAGAATCAAGAGTCATTTCGTTATCTTGGCAACGAGTTAAGAAGTTTACATCTCTATTTGAAATAACTTTTCTTGCTTGAACTGCGCCAACATCTTCCGGTTCTAGGTTTGGAACTAATTTATTCAAAAAGTCCGGTTCAATTCTTGCATCAGCATCAAATACCAAAACCGCATCACCATTTGCATATTTAAACGCATCGTTTAAAACCGCTGATTTTCCAGGAAATGCGTTTTTATCCCTAATCAAAGCTTTCACTTTGTCATGTTTTTGTTCTAATTCTTTAATTACTTCTGCTGTATTATCATCACTTCTGTCATCAATAACAATTAATTCAAAATTTGGATAATCCAATTGCAAAATATTTTCTACTGTTTTAGAAATAACAGCACCTTCGTTGTGCGCAGGAACCATAATTGTAACGTATGGTTTATAATTTTCATTAATAACTTGAGGATTTTTCTTTAATTGGCGTTTTTTATGCTTATCTGCAAGAGTCATATATATTACATATATAGACATACACATAATAAGACCAACTAAACCCCAAATAGTATTAAAGTGGTATTGATAAATGTATAAACAAACTATCAATCCAGCAAATATAATGAAAAATATT
>CALAFU010000072.1 GCA_937891325.1 uncultured Candidatus Melainabacteria bacterium
GGTAAAACATATCCTGACCATTGGGAATTGAATGATGTGACAGAATACACAATTTCTAACGACGGTATTTTTATTAAAATCGACCAAAAAGATAAATACGACATACTTCAAGGTAAAGATGCTGAAAGCGCGTTTATGCTAATGACTTACTCTGTAAAGAAGGAACGTCAAATTACGAACGCAAACCTTTGGAAATACGTGACATTGCTAAAACACGAAAACCTTGATGAAGATTATCACTATATGTTGAACAAATACTATCAAAGATTTTTCCACCCATTTGTTTGCGTACTTTTAGCAATTATGGGTTGCCTACTAGGTTTCAGCAAACCTCGTGAACAACGTTTAATCGGTTTTACTATTGCAATTGGTTGCATTTTCTTATACTACATCACATTGCCATTCTTTGATTTGTTGGCAGAAAAGAATGTTCTACCACCATTGATTACGGCAGCAACTCCGCCGGTAGCATTTTTACTTGCAATCATTGCCTTTTACAAGACTAAAGATCTATAAGGATAAACGAAATGAAAAAAATCGCATTACTAATATGCTTGTTAATATTGGGTTCTAGCGTAATGGCGTCACCCGTATCAATAAAGGAAGATAACGGCATTTATCACATTACATTAAGCGGAAATGCAGTAAAAAAGCGCATTAACTTTATCGCAACTGACTCATTGATGACAAACAAAGAAGTTCACGATATGTCAAAATCACTATTGACAATCAATACAGGCTTTTTTGACCCTAAAAACGGTAAAACTATTTCTTACATCGTAACAGACGGTCAAACTGTCGCTGACCCCCTAATGAACGACGGTTTAATGCTTAATCCACTTTTGAGATTACACATGAAGAAAATCTTAAACCGTTCTGAATTCAGGATTGTAGAGTGTAACAAGAAATTGAGATACGAAATTGTGCCACACAACACGCCTGTAAACTTTATGTGTAGCGTAAAAACCTCTGCTCAAGGCGGTCCTCAGCTTTTGCCAGAGCTTAGATTGGAAGAAGAATTCTTTATCCTAAAAAATGAAGAAGGAAACATCATAAGACAGTCTGCATCAGTGTTAGACCGCGTACCTAGAACCATTGTAGGCATTAAAGATAACGAAATGCACATTTTGATTATTACCAATAAAAACCCTAAAAACATCTTTGAAGCAAGGGATTTGTGCAAGAGCTACGGGCTTGAAAAGGCTATGGCATTCGACGGTGGCAGTTCAACCTCTCTTGATTACAAGAAAATTCACGTAACTTCAATTGAAGCAAATGACACAGGAAGAAGTCTCAAATCGTTTATGATTGTTAAATAGGGCTATTTAGCCGTACAACAACAGTAAAACGTTCTCTACGTCTGTCATTATTAGCATTTTTATCGCAAAAGGCTTATTTTTATTAATGTACAGGTGTCATTGTCCGTAAAAACGCGTACGTAAAAGTACGTACGTTTTAAAACGGTCTTTTTTTTACAAATAAAATTTTGTATAATTGAGGGGGCAATACCTGTTTAAAAATTTTATTTTTTATCGGAAAATTTATGAGATTCTGAAACAAGTTCAGAATGACATAAGGTTTAATATTTAATCTCTATGTCACCCTGAATTTATTTCAGGGTCTCTACAACCAGAGTTTAGCCACACGAAAACTAAATTAGTGTGACATAATTATTTTTGAGTTATCTTTAAACAAATTCTACATTTACTGCGCAAAGTTCATCGTTTGTATTTTTATTTTTTACAACGATTTTTGCAAGGTTGTCATCTACTTGAGCTTCTGAAACAACAGTATTTCCAAATTTAATTTCTTTTTTAAACACCATATCAAGTGCTTTAATTTTATGAGTGTCTTTAAATTCTTTTGGTAAAGTTTCAAACGCCCAAACAATATAGTTTGCATTGTTTACGTGTTGATTTACATCAATATCATCAAATCTGATTTTGAATTCTTCTGTATAATCAACTCTTTCAGGCTCGTGAACCTTTTTGAAGGACATATCATCTTCTCGTTTTTCAACCTTTTCAAATTGAGAGAAAACAGTTTGAGGCGCAACCATTGATTTATCTTGAATATTAACCAAAGCCCAATGGCTCAAAACTCTGCCAACAAGTTCTTTATTTTCGTTATAAAGTTCAAAATCACGATGTGCAAAAAGTCTATTATAGCCTCTTGCTTCAGTTTTAATGAACAAATCTTTTATATCAACGGGATAATTATTAAACTCCATGTGGTATTTCAACAAGAACCAAGCCAAGTTACGTTCTGTAACTTCTTTATAGCCAAAATGACCTTTATTTGCAGCATTTGTTGCAACGTCTTGCAAGAAATTGAACAGTGCAGAAGGTTTTAAGCCTTTTTTATAGTCCATTTCACTATATCTAACTTGATAATCTTGCGTAAAATAAAATGGTGATTGCTCGTTAATCATAATTATCTCCTTGTCATCTAGAGTTGAATACTAAATGTTTATTTAATAATTATATCACGAACCATTAAAGAGAGTTATAATAATCTTTAATTAATTTACAATCATCTTCTATGTTTGGAGATTCGCAGACTACAACTCCTTTTACGCCAAATTTCTTAATTGCTTTTAACAAGTCTTTGTAGTTCATATCAGAGTCTTCTAGAGGCAAGTGATTTTTTTCGCCTTTTGCAGTGTAAGCAATACCAGCCAAGTGAGCGTGGAAGTTATTTATAGCTTCATCACCCAAGTTTGTTGCAATGTTTTCTAAAATTCCGCAGAATTCGTCATAAGTGTTAAACGCGCCACCACTTCTTGCGTGAAGATGAGAGAAATCAACACATGGAAGCACTTGTTTAAATTCTTTTGACAATTTTATAATTTCGTCAATATCGCCCCATTGAGTGGCTTTGCCTGTTGTTTCAGGTCTTATCCAAATTTTGTTATTGTCTTTTTCTAAGATTTCAATAATTTGAGCGGTTCTATCTGCAACGCGCTTAAACACTACGTCTTTATCGTTACCTAAATAAAAAGCCGCGTGGTAAGTTATGCTATAACCGCCAAATTCGTTTGCAACCGTTGCTGTATCAATAATTCTTGTAATACTTGCGTCAATTTTTTCTTGTTCTCTTGCGTTCAAGTTAATAAAAAATGGACCGTGAGCCGTAAAGGTATATTTTTTAGACGCATCTTTAACCACTTGGCGAGATTTGTCGCTCATTCTAACGCCTTGTACAAATTCGACTTCAATACCGTCTAAATTCATCTCATCTAAAATTTCAAGAGCGTTTTCGTACCCTCTTTTTTTATCAGTTCTAAGCGGCATACCTGCTGTTAAAAATTTTAATTCGTCCATTATTTGAATACCTCACCAACTTTTGGCGCAAGAATTTTTATAAAATCTTGTGCGTTACCTACAAAAAAGCTACCAAATTGAATTGCAGTCGGGCTTATAAAGCCATTACCCGTTGCAATAAGAAACTTGTCTTTTTCAACTTTTGCAATTTCGCCAGCTTTATATTTTGAAGAATTACCTTTTACAACTTCTGACATAAAAATTTTAATCATATTGTCTCTAAAAGTTGTAGATGCAATCAAGAAAGGGTTTAAAGCTCTAATAAATCTATCAACTTCAATAGCAGATTTTGTGTAATCAATGAATAAGTCATTGTCTTTTATGCTTTTGCCTTCAATAAATTCGCCTTCTGGTTGTTTACGTCTTGGCAAATCACCTTTTTCAAACTGAGCCAAAACAGCCACAAGCATTTGCATACCTAAAAAATTCAAGCGGTTAAACAAAGTTCCCATTGTCTCTAATGGTGCAATTTGAACAGTTTTTTGAAGAATAATGTCGCCTGTATCAAACCCTTCGTCCATAAAGTGAAGCGTTACGCCTGTTTCTTTTTCACCGTTCATAATTACCGTTGAATAAGGGTTTCCACCTCTATATTTTGGAAGTAGTGAAGGGTGAATATTTATAAAACCATCTTTTGTCGCTTCTAGCAACTCTTTTGGAATTTTGTAATTAAACGATGAAACAACTGCAACATCAACGTCTAAAGATTTAATATAATCAATAAACATAGGTGCTTTTAAGTTGTCCCATTCAATAAAATTCATATTTCTAGACAACGCAAAGCGTTTAAATGCATCGTAAGTACCATGAGTTTTTTTAGGTCCCATAACGCCCACAATATTTACTCCAGCTTGAAGTAAACCGTCAAGGCAAACATACGCCATATCCGGAATACCTACAAATAAAACTCGTTTTGTAAATTGTTGTTGATTAGTAGTAAACATAATTCTTTGCCCAATAATATCCAGCACCTGCAACTAAAACGCATAGAAATACGCTTAAAATCATATAATAAATTGCAATGAAATAGTCTCCGCGTTTTATAATATCAAACACTTCAAAAGCAAAGGTGCTAAAGGTTGTAAAACCACCGCATAAACCTATTGTCATTGCGTATCTAACCTGTTGCGGAATTTCATCTGCGCCGTCAAAATATGCAATCAACAAGCCTAACAAGAATGAGCCAATTAGATTAACTGTTAAGGTTGCAAGAGGCAAGTTGAAATTGAAACATTTCAAATACAATAAACTTGTTAAATAGCGCAAAACAGAGCCGATTCCGCCACCGATAAATACTGCAATTGCGTTTAAAAACATAAAAAATCCTTTTACTAATTTGTACTAAAAAAGGGCGTTATAAATAGCGCCCTTTAAATTTTTGCATTAAACTAAAGCTGTATATTTTTCAGCCTGAGTTTTTAATACTTCCGCTTTGTCGGTTTCTTCCCATGGAACTTCAATATCAGTTCTGCCCATGTGACCATAAGCAGCAAGTTTTTGATAGAATTTACCACCGTTTTTAGCTGGCAAGTTTCTTAAATCAAACTTGTTAATAATGCCAACAGGTCTTAGGTCAAAATTGTTATTTACCAATTCTGATAAATCTTCATCAGAGATTTTACCTGTTCCAAAAGTGTCAACCAAAATAGAAATTGGTTCAGCTACACCGATTGCGTATGCTAATTCAATTTCACATTTTTCAGCTAATCCTGCTTTTACAATATTTTTAGCAACATATCTAGCTGCGTAAGCTGCTGAACGGTCAACTTTTGTTGGATCTTTACCAGAGAAAGCTCCACCACCGTGTCTAGAGTAGCCACCATAAGTATCTACAATAATTTTTCTACCTGTAACACCAGCATCACCTTGAGGTCCGCCAATTACGAAACGTCCTGAAGGGTTTACTAAAATGGTTGTGTCTTCATCAGGTTTAATTCTTTCATTTTTGAATACGTAATCAATTACGTGTTGTTTAATATCATTTTTAATAATTTCTTGAACCTTTGAATTGTCACTAATAGTGCCAATTACAGGGTCGTGTTGAGTTGAAATTAAGATTGTGTGAATTCTAGAAGGTTTTCCGTCTTTATATTCAACTGTAACTTGAGATTTTCCGTCTGGTCTCAAGTAGTCTACAATACCTTTTTTTCTAACTCTTGATAATCTATATGATAATTTGTGAGCTAAGCTGATTGGTAACGGCATTAATTCTGGAGTTTCGTTACAAGCGTATCCAAACATAATACCTTGGTCGCCTGCGCCGATTTCTTCAGTTTCCATAGCTGATGTATCAGCATTTTCATTTCTTGATTCTAATGCTTTGTTTACACCGCCTGCAATATCTGTTGATTGCTCATCAATGCTTGTTAAAACAGCACAAGTTTTATAATCAAAACCTCCGCCGTTTTCGCCAACATAGCCAATATTTTTGATTGTTTGTCTAACTACAGACGGGATATCTACATAACAATCTGATGTAATTTCCCCGCAAACTAAAGCCATACCTGTTGTAACAGTTGTTTCTGCTGCTACTCTCGATTTGTTGTCCTTAGTTAAAAACTCGTCTAAGATTGCGTCTGAAATTTGGTCGCATACCTTGTCTGGGTGTCCTTCTGTTACTGATTCAGAAGTAAATAAATAATTTTTTGCTGTCATAGCATTCTCCTTAATTTATATCTGCGCCGGTAAGTTTTTTAATTCCGACCCGGCATACTTACTCCCATTATCGTAAATCAAATAACACTGAAAAGCAAATTTATTACGATTATTTCTTTTGTAAATATTTTATTAAGAACTGATTGTTTTTCTATAAATAGGTTATAATTAAATTATGGAAAAATTCGTTCAACTTGATAAAACTAAACTTAACCACATTCCAATTAGCGAATTTGCCGATTTTATCCACCAAGACTACGAAGGCTCTAAGACAGAGTATCTCGTTAAACACATTGAAAAGTGGATTTTAGATAATTACAACAAAACAATTCACGCAAATGATTTGATGCCGACAAAAAAACTTATGTCTGATTTGCTTGATATCAGCACAGGTACGGTTCAAAACATTTACAGAACGCTTGAAGACAAAGGACTTTTGTATTCAAAACAATGCATTGGCACTATGATTGCCGACATTAACAACAAAAACGTGAAACTTAGAAAATCTGTTTCAAAAAAAGATTACGCAATTGAATTGATAAAAACCTTCATTGCAAAAAACAAGTTTATCAAATTTTTCA
>CALAFU010000073.1 GCA_937891325.1 uncultured Candidatus Melainabacteria bacterium
CCTTGCAAATTTCCGTTGCAGCCACCTAAAAAATTTGCATCTTGAATAACATTATTTTCATCAATTGCAACTTGCATTAATTGACAACATGTACCATTTGTTTGAAATTCTATCACTTTTAAATTTTCTTTCATTTTTTGTCCTTTCTATAACGTACGTAATTTTACGGACGTATTTATACGGTCTAAAAGTTTTTGTTGTACAATAATATTATGAATAAACATGGTGAAAAAGCAAGACGACTGTTCAGACAAGGCTTTTCATGCTCGCAAGCCGTAATTGGGGCATACGCAGAGGATTTGGGACTTGATACTGAAATGATGTTAAAAATATCATCATCTTTTGGTGGTGGCATGGGCAGACTACGAGAGGTTTGTGGCACAGTTAGTGCAATGTTTATGATTGCCGGACTGCTTAAAGGCTACTCTGACCCAACAGATTCAGAACTAAAAAAGGCTCACTACACGCTTATACAAGACTTAGCAAACAAGTTCAAAGCTGAAAATGAGTCTATTATTTGCAGAGACCTGCTTCACTTGCTTGCAACCGAGAAGATATCGCCGATTCCGACTCCTCGCACAGAGGAATACTACAAAGAACGTCCTTGCGCTAAGTTTGTAGTCGATGCTTGCGATATTATAGACGCAGAGCTACTTTCAGCCGTTGAAGCATAATGAGTTTTACAATTTGACAAAACATCTCAAAATGCCTACAATAGAGTAAATAAGGGAACATAGGACAATCACAATGCCTTTAAAAGCATCTGAAATCAAGGATTTAATCAAAAATAAGCAATTCGAGCTTGCTATGCAACAGCTTAAAAACGCTGACACGCTTGATTTGTACCTTTTAAGAGGTGATTTGAAGTATGAAATGGAAGATTACGAGGGCGCAGAAAAGGACTTTACAAAAGCATTAGAGCTTGATAGCAACAACTTAAAAGCCTACAACAATCGCGGTAACTGTCGTGGAAACTTGGGATTATATGAAGATGCAATCAAGGACTATAATAAAGCCATTGAAATCAACCCAAACTATTCAGAAGCTTACTTTAACAGAGGTTTTGTAAAATATAACCAAAGACATATAAAAGATGCAATCGCAGACTACAACAAGGCGATAGAGCTTGATCCAAATAACTTTATGGCGTATAACAACCGTGGAAACGCAAAGAATTTCCTAAAAGATTATGATGATGCCATTCTTGACTTTGACAAATCAATCGAGCTGCATTCTAGTCATAACACGTATTTCAACCGTGCGCTTGCAAAAGAAAATACAGAAAACTATGAAGGCTCAATCGCAGACTATAACAAGGCAATAGAACTTGAACCAAACGATTATCAATTGTACAAAAAACGTGCTTACTCAAAATACAAACTAGACGACTACAAAGGCGCAATCGCAGACTACAACAAGACTTTAGAGCTTCAACCTAACGATTTTGAATCTATCATCAGTTTAGGTATTTTAGAACTTGAATTAGAACAATATCAAGAGGCTTACGACACCTTTACGTCTGCAATCAAGATAGACTCTGAATTTCCAGACATCTACCTTAACAGAGCTATTGCAGAATGTGCATTGTGTCAGTTTGACGATGCTTTACAAGATATAGAAAAATTATTCGGATTTAATAATGTATTCAAAAATGACTACATATCGCTATTTAACAAGCTTTTAGAAGTTTTAGAGGATTTATCCGAAGACAAAAAATCGAGCGAAAAAGCCCAAAACTTCGCTAAAAGACTAGAAAATTACAAGTCGATTGTAAACGACGCTGACTTTAGAAAAGAATTCAAAAAGTAATTCCAAATTTCACCCAATAGCCTAAAAACAGGCAAAAAAAAGGAAGTCTTTCGACCTCCGGTTGGAATTAAGAATATCTAGAAGTTGGTCTAGAATATTGTATACATTATTAAACATTAAATCCACTCAAAATTTTATTACCCGACTGGGTAGTTTTTTGGATTTTCTTTGACATGGGCGCTCTGATAAAGTAAAATCTATGAATAGTTTAAGATTAGGGCTTTATCAAATGGACAAAACAATAAACATCTATATTGTAGAGGATTACGTACTTTTCAGACTTTCTATTGTTAGTGGTCTAAAAGGTTGTGAAGGAATAAACGTATTGAATGCTTTTGCAACAGCAGAAGAATGTATTGAGGCAATGGAAACATCATGCCCTGCTGATGTAATTTTAATGGATTTAGGCTTACCTCAAATGAACGGCATTGAAGCAACAAAAATAATTCATGAACGCTATCCTAATGCATACGTTATTGAGTTAACCTCGCACGAAAGTGAAGACGAAATGCTTGCCTGCATTGCCTCTGGCGCAAGAGGTTATGTTTTAAAAAGTACTTCAAATATACAGCTTGCTGACATCATTAAAGCCGTTTCAACGGGAGCTTTCTACTTCGACCCAGCATTAGAGCAAATTCCGCTTGCAGAAATACCAAAGCCAAATTCTACGAACTTTGACAATTTATATTCATTTGATAATATAAAGGAAAAGCTATCCTCTAGGGAACTTGAAGTTTTCAAGTTAGTTGCACAAGGAAAGACTAACCCTGAAATAGCAGAGGAATTGATAATCAGTTTAAACACTGCAAAAGCTCATGTAGGCAACATTTTATCAAAATTAAAACTATCTGACAGAATGCAAATTGCAGTTTTAGCATATAAATCAAAAATTATAAAATGACACAAACCGAAAAAAAATTATCATATCAAAATAAGACTAAAACCATTAAATACATTAATGTTGCGACATTTCTATTAGTCGTAATCATCTTGGTTGTTTTATTGGGAATTTTCACGCCAATCATTGAATTAGGTGCGGAAGAAGGGCTTATCATCATAATCTCTTCAGTTCTATTGTACGTACTTTATTTAAGTTCACTTAATTCAAACCTTTTTAAGCTAAAATTTCAATACCAACAAAGTTACTTAAATGAGCTAAAAACAAACACTCCAGACCTTGTTTATTTGAAAAATTTAAAATCGGAAATTGTAGACTGCAACAAGGCTTTTTTACACTTCTTTAATCTTGAACAAGACAAAGTTTATGGAAATAATTTCTTTTATTTGTTCAAAGAAGAAGAACAAAAAGAAATTTTAGAATTTGAAAAAATCGTTTTAACTACGCAAAAATCGGTGCAATTCAATATTCACTTGAAAGATTTAAAAGGCGAAGAACAAACTTTTCAGGTATTAAAATCACCAATGCTAGACAAGAATAACACTATTATTGGTACACTAAACATTTGTAGAAACATTACTCAACAAGAGGAGAACTACAACACAAAGAAGAACTTTGTAGAAACTCTTGCTCACGATATTAAAAACCCGATTGTAGCGCAAAGTAAAATTTTAGAGTTTTTACTTGAAGAAAAAATTGGCACACTAAATTCGGACCAAAAAGATTTGATTAAGCACATTATCAGCTCAAACCAATTTGCGCTTGAAATGGTTACATCAATGCTTGCATCTTACCGATTTAGTGATGAAAATTATAAATTAAAATTCACAACTTTCGACTTAAAAAAGCTAGTTCAAGAATGTATCAACCAACTTGAAATAACAGCTTATAACAAGAGTTTAAAAATAAATTTTGAGGCGGACAATTTCAATGTGCCAACAGTTTTTTACGACCAAATTGTATTACAAAGACTTGTTACAAACTTATTATTTAACGCAATTACATATAGTCACGAAAACGGCGAAATCAACATTCATTTGAATTTAGACAAAGATATTATTGTGTTTGAGCTTGAAAATACTGCAACAAAAA
>CALAFU010000074.1 GCA_937891325.1 uncultured Candidatus Melainabacteria bacterium
CTTTTCATTAGTTGTTCATACATGAAATGTTTTTCGTTATTCATAATGTCGCCATCAATGAAATTAACTATTAGGGCTTGTGCCTTAACTATATCGTTTTCATTTGTTGGCAAGTTTGATTTTGGTTTTGATTTTTTTAATGCTTTCTTCAAGCTATTTTCGTTGTATAAAGTTCCATTATCAACGATATAATAACCATTTATTTCTTTTGACTTATTAACTTCATCTGGAGCAATTGCACCTACAAAGTTTGCAGTTGAAAGGTCTTCGCTCATTACTAAGAATATATATAGGTCAGGAGTTACATTAAACTCATATTGAGCCTTTGGTACGAATAGAGCATGCTCATTTTGTACAATTCTGACATCAACTTTAATATTATCTATATTAATATCAGAAATATCCATGTCTTTTAAGACTGCTGGAATTGTGTATAAGCTGTTTTGATTAGTTGCGTTAAAACCGATGCTTTTTAAATATTTAATACCAAGTCTTCCGCCAATAACGTTAGCGAAGGCTCTTTGTTTTATTCTATCTTCAAGATTGCTAGACGAATAAACTGCGTCTTTTACATCATCTTGAGTAATCTCAATAAACTTATTATCGTCAAAGATTCCCATAATATTCCTTTCCTCTATCTATAAGGATTACACGAGATACTAAAATATTCCATGTTTTTATAATTTATTAAGTTTTGTAACGTAAATTCACGCTTGATTTTTCAAAAAGGCAATTTTTTTCGACAAAAAAACTTTATATAGGTACGGAAGAAAATTATAAGGTTATGGAGGTTTTTTAACAATGGTTTCAGGTATCAATGCAAATGTAGGTTTTCAAGGTGGAATTAATACAGCGACTAACGCTCGTCCATATATGAATCAACCATATCAATATTCAGCAGCACCACAAGCTGCAGCAGATACAGTAGAAATTGCAGGTAAGAAAAAAGGTAGCGCAGCTAAAAAAGGTATCATCGGTACAGTTGTTGGTTTAGCAGTTGCAGCAGCAGCGTTGTATGCAGGTGTAAAATCAGGCAAATTAACAGAAGTTGCTAATGCAACAAAATGGACTGAAAAATTACAAAATTTAGCATTCAAAGGCGGTAAAGGTGTTGAAGCTGGTGTTGATTACGTAGCTAAAAAAGGTGGAGACTTGATTGATTGGGCTAAAGGTAAATTAGGTAAAGGTGGCGGAGTTGATGCCGACGGTAATGTAACTTTTCCAACAATGGATAAAAAAACAGGTCAATATTACTTACAATTTGCTCCAGAACCAAAAGCATAATTGAAAATAAATTTAAAAAGGCGCGGTTGAATTTTCAACCGCGCCTTTTTATTTAATCTATTGTAAACAAATTTTAATATTTATCTAATCATGTTTAAAATTTAAGCAATTTATTTTGCCATTTTTACTTTACATGAGTAAGGTAAAATGTGTATAGGAGTTTAAACAATGATTTCAGCAGTAAATGCTAATGTTGCATTTCAAGGTGGTGTAGCACCAAAAGCTCAACAATATCAACAAGGTGTAAATACTCAAGTTGCACCAGATACAGCAGAGTTTGCAGGTAAGAAAAAAAGTAGTGCTGTTAAAAAAGGTATTATTGGAACTGTTGTTGGTTTAGCAGTTGCAGCAGTTGCATTATATGCAGGTGTGAAATCAGGTAAATTGACAGAAGTTGCTAACGCTACAAAATGGACTGAAAAATTGCAAAATTTAGCTTTTAAAGGAGGTAAAGGTGTTGAAAAAGGCGTTGAATACGTTGCCACAAAAGGTAAAGATGTAATTGATTGGTGCAAAGAAAAAATGCCTAGCAAAGAAAAAGTTAAAGAAGTTGCAATCGAGGCATGGGACACCTACGCAGGCAAAGCAGAGCAAGTTGCTAGTGAAGTAACCGAAGCTGTAGTTGATGCATTACCTGATACAAAATTA
>CALAFU010000075.1 GCA_937891325.1 uncultured Candidatus Melainabacteria bacterium
TTAGTGAATGTATACCAACGCTCATTGTAAGATATAAAAAAGTTGCCAGGATGCTTAAACACAACTTGATTATAACCAACATACTCAAAATCGCTATCGTGTATTTCACGCTTTTTAATCATCGATGATAACTGTCCATATTCGTTATAATAATCACAAGTAGTAAGTTCATAACAAATATCGTCACCAAAACTAATGAAGTCAGTAGGTAACGTTTTTGCTACTCCAACGTCATCTTTTGTAATTACAAAATTTGCGAATGAATATTTCGGTTTGATTGTAGAACAGACTTGCGTTATTACTTCATTTGCATAAAACGGAAATCTACTTAACAAATTTTGTACAGTAGCTTCATTTTCCGTTAAATCAAGTTTAGCAAGCGCCGCATCTTTTATATAGCCCCAAGTATACATCTAAAATGCCTCCTAAATAATTTTAATATATAATAGAGACAGATTTTACTATCTCTTTATAAAATATATTGCCTAAAAATATTATATATTAAAAAGATTGATAAAGTAATCGCAATTGCAAGAGTCGAACTTGCTAAAACCTCTAATTGCGATAAAAGCTCGCCAACATTTCTATCGGCGAGCTAATATGTTTAGATTACGTTAACCTTCAGCTTTTGTGGTAACAGTACCTACAACAGATACTGGTTTAACAATAGTTTCGGTCGGCGTAATTCTTGTGTAGTTGGCAAGTTTGTTCCAACCGTCGCCAGCTCCGGTAGGAGTACCAAGTCTTACGTAAGCAACACCTCTCCAAGTAGCTACGTTGATATCAAATCTCTGTCTACCTTCGTATTTAATACCGCGAGGAGCTTCTTTCTTTTCGAATGCGTTAAGCGTAAACGGAATACGTTCGGTAAGTTCAAGACCGTGATTTTCTTCATTATAAGATTTATCTACAATAAAGAAACCAGCGCCGTCTTTGCACATGTCGATATCGAGGAAGTACGGAGAAGTTTTAAGAGTAGCACGTTCTCTCGCGGGGTTCGGGAATTTCGTTTCGCCTTGCATAAATACTTCAGCACTAAGTGCAGTAGCAAGAGCAGCTTTAAGATGAGCGTCGTTGCCGGTTACAATAGTCTTAGCATTAAGAACACCTGCTCTCTTACCATTGTCATCCTTCAAGTTTTCCATATGAGTAATAACTTGATTGATTACATCAGCAAGTTTAGATATCTGACCAGCGTCATTACCACCAATTTTAAGGTCGTCAGTAGCGACATAGAAAAGGTTAGATTGATATGCATCTTGTATTTCTGCGGCAGTCATACCTTCACGTTTTACAATAGTGTGTTTGTTATAGAACAACGGATTTTTAGTCGTGTCCATAATATCACCAGTTGCAGTATCAGCAGAAGTAAGTCTGAGTCTCGACTTAATACCGTCGCCTGCTTCATAGAACGCATCTTCACCAAAACCACCAGCAAGAGACTTAATAGCGTATTCAACAATATCACCATGCCATCTTTTTACAAATGCTGTGGCATCGTCTTTAACACGTCTTACTTGACCATCTTCGAGTACTTGCTGCGATATAATGAAACCACCTTGGAAAGTTCTCGTTCTGTAAGTAGCCGAGAAACCTTCAGCAGTATTAAAAATAGGACCAACTGCATAATCAGCAGTTTCAGCAAATGCGTGTGCAAAACCTATGCTCGACGTATAGGTTTCTTGAAAAGATGCAAGAGAACCACGACTAAAAATAAAGTCAATGGGGTTTTCTCTTTCCCAAGCTTCTTGCTGACTTCTCATCATTGCATGAAGCGGTTCTTTAAGAATGTTGTAATCGCTACGAAGTTTAAGTGCTTCGTCAATATTTATAATCATACCCATAATGGTGTGCCTCCTTATGCTTCAACGTCATAAGCAATGACGTCGTCTTCGTTTATTATTTTGAATGCTGCAATTTTCTTAGTGTTTACTTTAACATTTGCATCTGCCCACGCGTTGCTACCGTATGCATATTTTTCATATACGCCATCAGATACGAATACCAATGCTGTATCACCAGTAGCAGGTTGACTAATTCCAGCGAGAGCAGCGGCGTTTGCATAAAAACCTTTGAAGTTTGCAAGAGCTGCAACAGACACTTTAATTTCGTCAGAGTATTTATAGTCTCTGTATTCTACGGGAACATGACCATATTCCATAGTCGTATCAGATTGAGCCATAATATGAGTAGCCTCAGTGAGTGCGGTGGGTACATCGTTTGCAGTAACAGCTTCTACAATTACGGGATTTTCACCATAAGAAGATACTACTGCGAGTTCGCCTACTTCAAGAGCGTCATTACCAACAACTATGGCATCCATAACTACTTCTCTCTGTAAGTACGCAGTTCTAAATTTTGCTTTGTACATAATAAATACCTCGTTTTATTTTTCGTCGACCGTCATTTTATTTAATTCCTCATCGGTCATGTGAGGATTGAAAAATTTCCAGGTTTGTTTCTCTTTATCTGTAAGTAATCGTTTACCAGTAGGAGTTGGTGAGTCTCCACCTGCACTACGCAAATGCGACGTGGAACCTTTACTCTGTTCACTTCTTATTTTAGTAATAAGTTTTTCGCCTTCTAATTCTAAGTAGGCCGATTTCAGTGAACCTTTCTGTTTCCATAAATCAATAACTTCTTTCGGCAGTTGCGATAAAGATGTGATTTCGCCGTTCGTAAGTTTACTGATTTCTGCAAGTTCTTTCTCACCGAATTCTTTTATACGTTGTTTCTTAAATTCTTCAAGTTCTTTTAACCGCGGGTCAGAATTTAAACGTTGCTGTACAATTTCATCGATTGCTCCAGATGCCTGGTCAGGGTCTAAGCCCTTATCTTCGAGTACTTTTTTCTCACGACTCTTTTGTAAATCTTCGTAAGAATTATACCCAAGTTCTTTTGCGATTGCATCTCGTTCTTCACGTCTTGCTTTATCAGTAGACTGTTTTAAACGTTGTGCAAATGCTTTAGTGGTATCAATTTCAGGTTTAGTACCTTCATTGCTTGTCTGAGCTTGTGTTTCTTCCTTTGCAGGCGGCGTTTCCTGCCCTAATTCATCGCTGAACAATTGCTCAAGTTCGGCAGCGGTGAATTCGTTCACGCCAAATTCGTTGGACATAATAGTCTCCTTCAGTAGTTATGGACGAGGTTGGGTTACTGGCCCTTTTGCAGTCTCATTATATATTATTCAAAATACAAAAAAATATTACCTTATATAGGTAATATTTCTTCAGTTTGCTTCGGAATATAGTTAAGATATTGTTTTAAAATATCTGTTTTACGCGTAAGATGCGCTGTCAATGATATTGTAGCATCGTCGTAACCTTTAAAATACGACATATAACTCGCTCCGGCAAGATATGTAACTTTAAATATTACAATTACTATACCCGCCCAACCCCATTGAGTAATATCTTTAACGGCAATTAAAGACATAATCAACGTTGTTACAATATACTTAATTGCCATAATACCGTATTGACTACTTGCTAATGCATGTTCACCAAAACCAAGATTTGTAATATCTCGTGTGTTTATTGAACTAAGTAACACATTAACACTTATGCCCTTGATATTTACTCGTTTTGCTTTCTTAATTACTTTATATTGTTCAACGTTATAACCAAGTGTCAACAATTGTATTTTCGTTAATGTTTTCAAAGGAGGAACGTCGTCAACGCCATTTTCAAAAGCTTCATAAGTAACACCCTCTTTACGTAATATATTACGTTGAATTTCTTTCAATGCTTCAATATTATATTCATCACAAAATGGTGCTAAATTTTTAATTTGTTCACCACTTAGTGAATTTGCAATATCACTATACGCAGTCGCAACTGTAATAAACTTACTTGTACCCTTTCCTACGAATATACCTTTTTTATATAAATCGGTATTTAATAACATTGCCGCAAGAAAATAAGGTAACCAACCAATTAAAAATTGTCCCCAATCAGTTTTAGTTGGGTCAGCAATATCAAATATATCAAGTGCTGCAGCAACAATTGCTACAACTATGCCTGCCGCTACCCAGTCGAATATTGATTTTTTTAATTCATTCTTAACATTTACCTTACTATCTTGCAGTTTATCTTCAACTCTTTTCAAGTCCTGCTACCTCCATCAATTTGTCGGTATTTGTAAACAAAAAACCAAGATGTTTATATGCTTCTGCTTCTTTGGGTAAAAGTATTTCAATAGTTTTATAAAAACGTTTAAATGTTAATTCATCAACACCAGTTGCTATCATTGTAGTTAAACAAACATAACGTACTGGTATCACAATATGTTCTAACAATAATGTCAAAATAAATATTGCAGCTGACAATACAAACGCAGAAGGCACTTTCCATTTCTCAGCTATTTTATCTTTAAATATACACATTAAAATGATTATACCTAAAATACCAGCTGCCGATATTGCAGTTTCTGAGCGATGAATAAATAAGTCGCCACACGCAAACAATGTGGCAATGGGAGTACCCACAGTGAGTGCTGTGGATATTCCCTTGAATGTATTATATTTTGCCACTTGTTTCATAGTTAATACCTCGGTACAGATGTTTTCTTAGTTGACGTACTAGTTTGAACTTTAACATCATTAGTTATTTCAGTAACTTTCTTACTTGCATCTTCTATTACTTTTTGTAATTCTTTTGCTTGTTCTTCAACTTGTGTTTTGAGAACAGTGATTTCATCTTGCAATTTTGCTTTTGCAGTCTGTTCAACATATTTAGCGTTAGTCAAAATACTTTGAACATTAGTACGAATACTTTCATCTTTAATGGTTGAATATACAAGAGATTGAACTTCAACAATAGCTTGTACCTTTTCGTTTACGGCACTGAGTTGTTCCGTTATCTGACTTAATTGGTCGTTAGTTGTTTGTATAAAACCATCGAGTTTAACTTCATTAGTTTTGCAACAATCGTGAGTCAAATTTACTTGGTCTATCATTTTCGCGTTTTCAATAAGCGAATTTGATAAATTTTGCGATACACTATTGGTACTTTTATTAAATTTCATTTGACGTACAAACATTACAATTGCTGTAACAAATGCCATAAAATTACCAGAAGTAAAGAACAAAAGTATTTCATCTTTATGTTCAACAAACCAACTACCAATATTTCTTACAAATTCTACCATGTGATTTCCTCCTGTTCCAACTTTTGATTTAACCACATAGGTTTAGTTGGAATTTTACGAGTTTCTGTTACATTAAGCCAATCGAAGTACCATTGACGAAGCTCAAGATACTGTTCTTCTGAAAGTTGGTCGTACCACATTTTACCTCTATTGATAACAGAAAAACATTCTGTGGCACGACGTTCTTTCAGATATCTAACTTCGTCTTCATAAGACAAGATTTTCATAA
>CALAFU010000076.1 GCA_937891325.1 uncultured Candidatus Melainabacteria bacterium
ATCTATTGAACATTTAGCAAAATCATTTAATACAACAAAAGCAGAAATTATTGCCGCAAACAAAGGTAACGTTCACGGTTCAAGAGATAACGCATACTTTGAAGCGGGTCAAGAAGCTAGAATTGCAGGTGAATTATCACCAAATCATAAAGGTTTACGCGGACGTAAATCTTCTCAACAAGTACAAGCTCAATACGCTCAAGATGAAGCTCAAAGAGTTGCAAAACGTTTAAACGGCAAAGAAACAAAAGAAGTTTCCGTAGGTAAAAACTACTCAGATTGGTATCAATATTCAAGAGAAATGTTAGCTTCAGAAGGTATTACAAAGCCTACAAACGAACAAGTAAACGATAGAGCTAACGAACTTAGAGTAATGAATCCAACAGTTGAAGTTCCTAGAAAAGGTGCAAAATTAACTGCATTAAAAACTCAAGCTGAAATTAGACGAGAAGAAGAATTAAGACGTCAACAAGAGGCTCAACGAGCAGAACAAACAAGCGCTACTCAAGGTAGTGCAAAACTTTCTAATGCACAAACAGCAGAAGAAAAACAAAAAGCTCAACGCAAGGCTGTTGCAACTAAACAAGGTACAGCTATTGCAAGTAGTTTACATAGACAAATGAACTCAGCAACATGGAATTCAGTTTCAAAACCCGAATTTCAAGCAGAATTAAGAAAAATTAATGCTGGTAACGTTGTTGAAACATTAAGAGCATATCAAAAACAATCTCCAGATGAATCAATGATGGAAGCTATCTGGGACGAAAAATCAAGCAAAACTTGGGATTCTTCAAAAGACCCAAGAAAAGCTGCAATCAACGGCATTACAAGCAAATTATTACAAAGAGCAAAATCTGCGGGTGTAGATGCATCTCATATTGCTAATTTCCAAAAAGAAATGAGCAAATATAACAATGATAAAGAAGGCGCAAGCGAAGTAATGTACGGCTTAATGCAAGCTATCGAAAACAGAGAAGCTATGTCAAAAGCTGATATTCAAGCTGCACAATCTCGCACACCTCACCAACAAAAAGTTGCAACAGTAACTTTATTAAACGCACAAGTTAGAGGCGCAAGAAAAGATTTACAAACTCAATTAGACCACGACGGTTGGGCAGGCAAAACTGTTGATTGGATGAGTGGCGCTTGGAATTCTAAAAACAGAGAAAGCGCTGTAAGAGCTGACTTAAACACAGCTCAACACCAAGCAAACGAATTAGCTAGAACAAAAACAGATGCTGAATTCAAAGCTAAGTTCAAAGAAACTTATGGCGTAGAATTCGACCCTGTACAAGTTGCAGGTTTCCAAAAGAAATCAGCTCAATATACAAAAGCTGCAGCAAATCATTCAGTTGAAACCTCTTTCAACTCAAAAATGAAACACTTAATGTCTAGCACAACTCTTAGAGAAGAAAGCTACTATCAAGCAACTCCAGGTGCTGGTAATGGTCAAGTTGTAGTTACAGCAACAAAACAACAAGTTTATAACAGAGAATTAAACAACTTTGCTAACTTCTTAGGTATGGGCAACTCAAAAGCTGGTTTACAACAAATCAACGAAGAAATGAAAAAAGCTGGTATTAATCCTAAGACTGCATCAATGGATAAGAAATATGAATTCTTATCAAAACGTGCAAAATCTTGTAGCACTTTATTACACAAACAAACAATGCAATCCACAGGTGGAAAGAAATTTAGCCAAGTTAAGAGCGAATATGAAAGTTCTTACACAGCAACATTTGGTACTAAAAACAATGTTGCAAAACGTGTTAGAGACTATAACGCATCACAAGAAACAGGTGCTTACGTATTAAAACAAGGTATCAAAACAGCAGGCGCTGTCGTAATAGGTATCGCAACAGGTGGTACAGCAGTTCCATTGTTAGCAGCTGCCGCAGGTTCAACAGCGTTGTCAATTGCAGTTGATGCATCTGATAGAGCTTCTTCAAAAGACGGTTTATCAATGCAAGAATTCCAACAAATTGCAACTAACGCAACTATTGACGGTGTTACAACTGTCTTAAGTGGTGGCGCTTCAAAAGCTATCGGTAACTTAGGTTTAGGTAGAACCGCAACTTATGCACTTAGAACAGCTTCAGACACAGCAATTGATGCAGGTTCAGAATATGTAAAAACAGGTCAAGTAACTCTTGAAAACACAATTATTTCAGCAGTTTCATCATTAGGCGGTCAATACGTTCAAAATAAATTAGAAGACCGTGCAATGGCTAAAGCATTTGAAATTGATGAAAGCAAATTAGATGATATCAATAGCGGTTGGTTAGGCGCAGCAACTGACGAACACCACCGTTATTCAACAACACTTTCAGCAACAGAAGCAGGTAACGCACCGGCTCGTCGTGCGTTGGTTGGCAATGGCTTTGAAGTTCAATCTGGCGAAGCTAGAGGCATCACTTATGACGTAAAAATGTCTCAACATAACAAATCTGTTGCTGATATCGAAAACTTACTAGGTAAAGGCTCAGCAAAAACAGAATTCGGTGACGGTCTAGTAAAACTTGAAGACAGATTTAGAGCTAGCGGTACAGCAGGCTCTGCACTTGAAGGCGACAACGTAAAAGGTTGGGGCACATTCAGCCAAAACGATAAAGTTAAACAAATGGGCTTGCAAGACAGATTAGATATCGTTCAAGATGCAGGTAACATGGCTGGTATGGCTTATGGCGACAGAGAAATTGCTCACAACGGTTGGAAACAACAAACACAAGTTTCTGCTGAAAACGGTTTCCACGCAAAAGCTCTTGAAAAAGACGGCGTAGTTATGGTTGTATTCAGAGGTTCTGATGATATGGGCGACTTAAGAGTTGACCACCAAATGCTTTCTGGAAAACTTCCGGACCAATTCCAAAACGCAGTAGACTTTATGGAACAAGTTAGAGCAGCAAACCCTGATAAGAAAATCGTTGTTACAGGTCACTCATTAGGCGGTGCTTTAACAGAATTAGTTTCATCTAAATACGACGACGTTTTAGGTATTTCTTTTGATGCCGTTGGTACAAGAAGTTTAGTTGACTCTGCTGACGGTGTTGCTAGAGGTTTAAAAGACCATAATAACACAATCAACTATATTGTAAACGGAGATATCATTTCTAATGCTTCAGAACACGTTGGTAATGTAACTCTTGTAAATGAAGTTGCAGACGTAACAAGAGGCGGAAAAGTTCAAAGCCCACACGCAATTGGTAACTTCTCTGGTACAAACAATACTTCATTGCAAGGTGTTGAAGCCGGTATGGTTCAACGCACACTTGACGCAGCTAGTGCATCGAGAGCTCAAGCCGCAGCAAAAGGCTTAACTTTAGACAGTGCAATTGCAAAATCAGCAAACGGACAAGTTGCATTTGATGATAAAACTTTCAAGAAAATTCAAAAACAATTTGCATCAGATGTAAACGCATTAAATGTTGATTTAAAAGCAATGCAACAACAAATTGATGCAGTTACAGACCCTGCACAAAAAATTGCATTACAAAAAATCTTAGACAAGAGAAAAATTGATATCACAGTAAACACTGATATTAAATCTCGCACAACAGTTTTACAACAAATGTCAGGTGATGAAGTTAATGAAATCTTGGCTAGAGATTATGGTTTCAAAGAACCAGGTTTCTTAGGCGGTGACACACCATCAGCTTTAGTTCAAACAGACAAACCGACAAAATTTGTACGTGTATACAATGACGGTCAACCTGTAAAAGAAGGTGAATGGTCATCATTTGCAAAAGGTGCTTGGTTAATGCCTTATGACGAAATCGAAGGCTTAACCGCAGCTCAAATCAAGGATAAATTTGCACTTCCA
>CALAFU010000077.1 GCA_937891325.1 uncultured Candidatus Melainabacteria bacterium
CTTTCAGTTCTTCTGAAACGTGATGTTTCAAAACTTTTGATATTTTATCTTTTTTTAATGCGTTTTCAATACACAATTTATTATAACAAAGATATACCGATCTGCCAAATATTTTAGAATTTGGATTTATAACAACTTGATTGTTAATTCTATCGTTTGTTATTTTTATCAGTTGTGATGCATCTTTCAACTCTCCACAACCGATACATTTTCTCAACTTTTCCATTTTTAATTTACTTCTGCCAATTTTTCTAATTTCAATTTTTGGTCATATTCAATCAACAAATGTAAAAGTTCGTCTAAATCTCCGTCAATTACAGTCCAAACATTCAAGTTTTGACCAATACGGTGGTCAGTTAGACGACCTTGAGGGAAGTTATACGTTCTAATACGTTCACTTCTATCACCAGAGCCTACTTGAGAACGACGTAAGTCTGTGATTTCTTTTGTTTGTTTTTGAACTTCTAAATCATACAATTTAGCTTTCAAAATTTGCATCGCACGTTCTTTGTTTTGTAATTGAGAACGTTCTTCTGTACAGAAAATCATAATGCCTGTTGGTTTGTGGAACAAACGAGCCGCAGTTTCTACTTTGTTTACGTTTTGACCACCTGCACCGCCTGAACGAGCTGTAGACATTTCAATATCTTCTGGTCTAATTTCAATTTCTACATCATCAACTTCCGGCATTACAGCTACTGTAGCAGTTGATGTGTGAACTCTGCCTTGTGATTCTGTTTGAGGTACACGTTGTACACGATGAACGCCTGATTCATATTTTAATTTTGAATAAACTGCATCACCCTTGATAGAGATGATAATTTCAGAATAGCCACCCGCTTCACATTCAGTTTTTGAAAGAATTTGAGTAGTCCAGCCTTGTTTATCCGCGAACTTTAAGTACATACGTGCTAAATCACCAGCAAAAATATTGGCTTCATCACCACCAGCACCACCACGGATTTCAAGCATAATATCTTTGTCATCCATAGGGTCGCGTGGAAGAAGTAAAATTTTCATTTTTTCTTCGTATTCAGCAATTTTTGCTTCATTTTCTTCAATATCTGATTTCAAAAATGTTTTCATTTCTTCATCAGATTCAGATTTAATCATTTCTTTAGCATCGTTAATCGCATCAACAGCTTTTTTCCAAGCATAGTAAAGTTCAACAGTTTCTTCCATTGACTTTCTTTGCTTAGACAATTCTTTAAATCTATTATAGTCTTGAATTACAGCAGGGTCAGAAAGAGTTAAACCTAACTCGTTGTACTTTTCTTCAATCTGCTTAATTTTATCCAACATATCTTTCATAACAAGAAACCTCGCTTTTAGTAAAATTATACCAAAAACAAGATTTCTTGCAATTAAGCCATTAAAAATCAGTTACAATACTAGCTAAAGTATGAAAAATCTTTTTGGGTATGGTTGCTAATAATTGTTTTTATCGAATTATATTCATTTGTTAGAGCAGAATATTCTGTATCTAGACGTTTTGCTTGCATATCTAACGTTTTTTCTTTTTTATTAATTTTGTTCATTTGTGCATTATATTCAGCTTCTGCAGCGGCATCATCAGTTTTATCATAACTTTCAATAATGTCTGTTGCTGATGATAACGAAACTTGTTGACCGTCTTTTACTAATGCTAAATAACCGCTCAATAAACCTTGAATTAAGAATTGAGAGTTTTTCAATTGTGCGGCTAATTCTTGTGCAGCGGTAGCGCTTGAACTTGTTGCTCCAGCAGTAGAACCACTGTTTGCATCTAATGCTTGAGCTACGCTTGATGTCGTCTTGTTTGCAATATTAGATGCATTTGCTATTACCCAATTTGCATAATCTGTGTTATATTGACTTAAGGCTTGTTGATATTCATTTTCTTCAGCTTGAGCTACGGCAACTTTTTGATCGTATTCAGCTTGAGCTGTTTGATTTTTTGTTGCCACTTTGTTGTTTAAACTATTTTGAATTGAATCCATTTCACTTTTAATACTATTCAATTCATTTGCACGAGCCTTTAAGTGATTATTTAATTGATCATCACCTTTAAAATGTGTTTGTGATTTGCAGGCATTATAAGAAGCTTGTGCTTTTTTAACCAATTCTGCATATTTTTGAGCAGTCTCGTTATCACCATTTTTTTGAGCTTTTTGTTGTGCATTTTGCAAAGTTTCAATCAGCTTTGGATATCCCTCTTCTTCCAATTTGACTAGATTAACTAATCCTGCTGCCATAATATCCATCCATTTGGTAATACCGTGAGCTTTAGGATTTAGACCTGTATCGATCATATTTAGCATGTTGTCAACTTCTTGTGTAGGTTCAGCATTATATACAACCGCGGTTTCTTGTGTTGGTTTTGTTGCTAAAACTTGACTTAATCTAGTTTCTGGTGGTGTTGGGGCCGTTGGAGCCGGTTGTCCAACCCATTTTTGAATTTCCGGATTAGAAGTTGTTGTATTAGTAGTATTGTTTTGGGTAGTTGGTGGAACTGTAACTTCTGTATTACTTGAACCGGCAGAACTTGCAATTACTCCGTCTGATGTTCTCATTACAGAATAACCTTGTGCAG
>CALAFU010000078.1 GCA_937891325.1 uncultured Candidatus Melainabacteria bacterium
ATTTCAGGGTCTCATAAACAAGAGATTCTGAAACAAGTTCAGAATGACATTATATTTTATTTTAAGTCTTTAGGTCATTCGTTTATTCGATTTGTCAAACGAGTTCAGGGTGACAACGTATTCAATATTCCGTTATACCGCGCAAACGAAGTGTGTTGCGGTATCTTTAGAAATCTAAAAAAAGCTCTTGCCTTTACTCTTGCGGAAACACTAATAGTAATGGGTATTATTGGTGTTGTTGCGGCGTTGACTATTCCAAATTTGAACTCTTCAACTGCTGACAAAGAAAAAGTTGCCAAAGTAATGAAGGCATATTCTAATATTAGTGATGCAATTGGACGTGCTGAAGCGGTTTATGGACCGATTAATGAATGGCAACAATTGGATAACGATGATGTTGCTCGAATTAAACGCTTAGGTGAACGTATAACTGAATTTATGAAAACCTCAAAAACTTGCGGTATGAATAAAAGTCAAGGTTGCATGGGTAAGAAAATTTCTGATAAAACAGGTAATGATTTTCAACTTTTTACACAAATGGCTGGTGATTCAGCAAATTTGGGGTACAAAGTTATACTTGCAGACGGTATGTCTTTATCAATATCTGCTGTATATGGAACAGGTGATTGGCTATTTTTGTTTGATATAGATGGACCAAATAAAGGACCATCTATGTTGGGCAAAGATATTTTTTCTTTTGTTATAGTATTAAATTCTTCTCCAACAGAATTAAGACCAGACCCAAAATCGACAACATCATTAAACAATTGTTTTCAAAAAGGATTCTGCACTGAATGGATTGTAAACAATGGCAACATGGATTACCTAAAAGCAGATACTTCTGGTAAATGTCCTAACGGTAAAGTCTTAAGTGAAACTGTAACGTCTTGTAAATAATAATCAGACATTTATTGAAATGAGTTTGTAATTACGTGCAAGTATTCAATGATTTGTGAAATATATTCCAAATCAGCATCGCCGTTTATTACAATATCAGCTTCTTTTCTAGTTGGTAAAATGTATTTTTCACCTGTTGTAATCAAGTAATTCCAATGTTTTAGCGCATTTTCTGGGTCTTGGTTTCTTTCAGATGAAGCTCTTTGCATAAAACGTTTTTTGCGTAATTCATCTTGAGCTTCTACATAAATTTTTATATCAAAAATATCTTTAATACCTTCAAATAATGTTGCAGTACCTTCAATAATTGTAATCTTTTCAGCTTTTACAGGTACGGCTTTTGGTACAGAAACACCTGTTCCGTTTGGTAGGTATTTGGGTGACATAATGTCATTACCCAAAGATAGGTTTTCCAAATCATCATACAAAACGTCAAGTTGGAAACCATCTGGAGAGTCGATATCATAACCGCTATCTCTTAGGTTGTCAAATGAGCCAAAT
>CALAFU010000079.1 GCA_937891325.1 uncultured Candidatus Melainabacteria bacterium
TTTTCAAGTCATTTTTTATTGATTATAAATTTTTAAATAAAAATTTAAAACCTTCCGTCATACCGCACTTGTTGCGGTATCTTTTCAAAAATTTGCCCTTAAAAACACCAACCTTTTATTTTTGTCCGTAAAAAATCGTCCGTAAAAATACGTACGTATTTTTACGGACATGCACACCTGAAAACCTTGTTAATTAATATTATACAGATTTTAAAACGATTTTTGACTATTATAGCTTAACTTTTAGCGATTGAATAAACCTGATATTATTTTAAATATTATTTTTTGGACCTTTAGCCAAAAATTTGGAGAATACAATTTTCATGTTACAATTAAAGAAAAAGGAGTTAAAAATGGCAAAAGATTCAAGTTTCGACATCGTTTCAGAGTTTGACAAACAAGAATTGGTGAACGCAGTTGACCAAGTAAAGCGTGATATCACTTCTCGCTTCGATTTAAAGAACTCAAAATCAGATGTAGTTCTAGACGGTGAAAAGTCAATCACAATCACTACTGAAGACGATATGAAGTTAAGAAATATATATGATATTTTACAGTCAAAATTGGTTAAAAGAGGCTTAAGCATTAAGATTTTAGACCCTCAAAAGATGGAAGACGCCTTAGGTGGCGCAGTTCGCCAAGTTTATCTTTTAAGAAAAGGCTTGACTCAAGAACTAGCTAAGAAAATTGTAGGCGACATCAAAGACTCTAAAATCAAGGTACAGGCTTCAATTCAGGGCGATCAAGTTAGAGTTTCAGGCAAAAGCAGAGATGATTTGCAAGAAGTAATCGCTATGTTACGCAAGAATGAAGACAAATACGACTATCCATTACAGTTCCAAAACTACAGATAGAGGGCATTATGGGCGTTATTGAAACATTAAAAAACAAAGTTGTAGTTTCTTGTCAGGCAATGCCGAATGAGCCTCTATATCGCGAGGAATGTATGCTTGCGATGATGAAATCGGTTCTAAACGGTGGTGCTGGCGGTTTACGCGTTGCTGGTGCAAGAGATGTTATGAATGCAAAAAGGATAACAAATGTGCCTGTAATTGGCTTGACTAAACCCGATGAGATACCTGCCAATTGGAAGGAAATCGTTTATATTACACCTTCTTTGAAACATGTAGGGTTCTTAATCAAGGCTGGGGCTGATGTTATCGCCTTTGACGGTACAAGCAGAAAGCACGAAAACTGCACTCTAGACGAGATTATTAAACTAATTAGTATAAACAAACGTATCTCTATGGCAGATATATCAACTGTTGAGGAAGGTATCAACTGTGAAAAACTAGGTGTTGATATGGTTTCAACAACTTTAGCTGGTTATACTCAGTTCTCACCGCTAAAAGGCGATGGTCCAGACTTTGAATTACTAGAAGAATTGGTTAAAAGTGTTAAAGTGCCTGTCGTTTTAGAGGGTAGAATTTGGGAACCAGAACAAATCGACC
>CALAFU010000080.1 GCA_937891325.1 uncultured Candidatus Melainabacteria bacterium
TAAAAAATACTCAACAGAAGATAGCTCAGCATTTGTAAATGGTTTATTAGCAAAGATTATTTTTGAAAACGGTATTAAATAATGTTTGGATTTTTCTCTAATACATTTGATAGCTTGAAAAATGCAGTTTCAAAAACTGCAAAAACTCTTGTTGGAAATGTTGTTGATACGGTTCAAGACGAGAAAGAATTTTCTGATTTCGTTTTAGAGGATATGGAGGATTTATTAATTAGCGCTGATTTAGGTGTTAATTATGCCTCTGAACTTGTTGATAATTTGAGAAATCAAACAAAAATTAGACCAAGCGATGTTAAAAACTACTTGAAAACATCGTTTTTAGAAACCTTGTCAAAAGCTGGTGATACAAAGTTAAATATTACTGACGGCTTGAATATCTTATTCATTACAGGCGTTAACGGTGTTGGTAAAACAACTTTAATCGGTAAATTAGCATATCAATTCAAACAAGGTGGTAAAAAGGTTTTAGTTGCTGCGGCTGATACTTTTAGAGCTGCTGCAGAAGAACAATTAGACATTTGGTCAAAACGCGCAGGGGCTGACATTGTAAGAAAAGACAAGGGTGATCCTGCTGCGGTTGTTTATGAAGCAATTGAAAAGGCTAAAAACGAAAATTATGACATTCTTCTTGTTGATACAGCGGGAAGATTGCAAAACAAATTTAATTTGATGGAAGAACTTTCTAAAATTAAATCTGTAATTGATAAAAAAGCTCCAGAAGCCCTAAGAGAATGTATTTTAGTTCTTGATGCAAATACAGGTCAAAACGGACTTCAACAAGCAAAAGTGTTTACAGAAGCCGTAAATCTTACATCAGTTGCGCTTACAAAACTTGACGGTTCTGCAAAAGGTGCTATTGTTTTAGCGATTGCAAAAGAACTAAAACTTCCTGTAAAATTAATCGGTGTTGGTGAAAAAATGGAAGACTTGAAAGAGTTTATTCCAAATGATTTTATTAATGCGTTGTTCTCATGAAAATTTTAAAAGAAACAGTTTCAAAATTAGGTAATAAAATTCAACTTTTAGGTAATGATAAGCATAAAAACGTCCTTGTAATCGGCGTTTTTCATGGTGATGAACCTCAAGGTAATTTTTTGATTAATGAATATCTGAAGAAAAATCAAAAGTCTGAATTACTTTTCATTCCTTGCCTAAATCCAGACGGTATGAAACTTAATACTCGTCAAAATGCTAATAATGTTGATTTGAATAGAAATTTTCCAACTAAAAATTGGATTGTAAATGAGGATAAGGCATACTTTGGTGGAAATGAACCTGCAAGCGAGATTGAAACTAAATTTATGGTGAAAATTATTGAAGAATACATCCCAAAATTTATATTAACTCTTCACTCGCCATATTGTGTTGTAAATTACGATGGCGATGCAGAAGAAATAGCGGAAAAGATTTCTAAAATTATAAACTACCCTCTTGAAGCGGATATTGGATATCCAACACCAGGAAGTTTTGGAACATATTGCGGAGTTGAGCGTAATATTCCAACAATCACATTAGAACTTGATGAAAATATTGATGTAAAGAGATTAATCAATCCTGTTCACAAAATATTTGATTATATAAATTCCGTGTTATAATTTTTTCATAGGTACATAAATTAAGGAGATAAAAATGGCAGAATCTAAATTAATCGCAACAGTTCCAAGAAGTGCAACAGAACAATTACAAATTGCAATTAACGAATATAAAGGTAAATCTTACTTAGATTTAAGAATTCACTATACAACAGATGACGGTCAAACTTGGTTACCAACTAAAAAAGGCGTAACTTGCTCACCTGAAAACTTAGAAACATTGCGTGATGCTATTGATGAAGCAATGAAAGAATTTATGACAGAGGCTGAAGAATAGTGAGTAAATATGCTTTAGTTCTTGTAAATATCAAGGGCTTAGGCGTTAAAACATTTAGTTATTTAATACCATCGGAAATGCAACCTGTCATCAAAATTGGGCAGGCTGTTTCCGTACCATTCGGACGACAAGGGCTTATTAATGCTTTTGTCGTTGGTTTTTCTGATTATTTACCACCAGAAATTAAAGCGAAGAAAATTAGTAAAATTTTAGACGAAAAACCTCTATTTTCGCTAGAATATTTGAAACTTTTAGAATGGGTTGCAAATTACTATTGCTGTGATTTTGTGACCGTTTTAAATATGGCAATTCCTCTGAAATTAATTGATAAAAATGCTAAAACTGAAGCACTTGTTGAATTTATAAAAAAAGAAGGTGCTACAAAACGTCAGTTACAAGTTTTGGACTTGCTTGAAAAATATAAGCGCGTAAATCTTTCTGAGTTTGAAAAAGTTGCAAAAACAACTCGTGCAACAATGAAAAAACTTGAAGGAATGGGGTGTGTAAAATTTGTAGAAGATGAACTTTACAGAAACCCGCTTTCTATATTCTCCGATGTTCAAAAAGAAGAATTGTACCCACTTTCAGAGGAACAAAACAAAGTTTATGAACAAATTAGTAAAATAAAAGAGACTAAAGCGCCTATTTTAATACATGGCGTAACCGCATCAGGCAAGACAGAAGTTTATTTTAAACTTATTCAAGATACAATTAAAGCTGGTAAAAATGTTTTATTTTTAGCCCCTGAAATTGCTTTAGCATCACAACTAACTAAAAGATTGGCTAGAAAATTTGGAATTGAGGAGATTGCTATTTGGCATAGTTCAATTTCAGAAGGTGAACGTTATGACGTTTGGCAAAAACTTTATAGAAACGAAATAAAAATTCTTGCTGGTGCTCGTTCTGCGGTGTTTGCACCACTTAAAAATATCGGATTAATTATTATCGATGAAGAACACGAAAGCGCTTATAAACAAACCTCTCCTGCACCTCGTTATGATGCAAGACTTGTTGCTGAAAAGTTAGCGGAATTTCATGGGTCTAAACTTCTTTTAGGCTCTGCAACTCCTGATATTACATCTTATTATAAAGCTAAAAACTGCAACACATTGTTTGAACTTAAAAAGCGCTACAACAACGCACCATTGGCAAAAACTTATATTATAAATATGCAAACCTATATGCAAGCCGCTTATAGAGGGGTAATTTCAAAACCTTTGCAAACAGAGATTAAAGAAACTCTTGCCAAAGGGCAACAGGTAATTATTTTAATAAATCGTCGTGGTTTTTCAACTTACACCCAATGCCAAGCGTGCGGTACAGTTATTGAATGTCCAAACTGTGCTATTCCAATGATTTGGCATACAGCTGATAAACGTTTAAGATGTCATTATTGCAATCAAACAATGTCTTTCCCGACAGAATGTCCTCATTGCGGTTCAGATGCGTTGCATAATTCGGGTACAGGTACTCAAAAAATAGAAATGTATTTGAAAGAATTGTTCCCTGATGTAAATATTGTCAGAATTGACAGTGATTCACTTACTCGCAAAAATGAACACATCAAGATTTTGAATAGTTTTCAAAAAGGTGAAATTGATATTCTTGTAGGTACACAAATGATTGCAAAAGGGCTTGATAATCCTAATGTTACTCTTGTTGGTGTAATCAGTGCTGATGCAAGTTTTAATTTGCCTGATTTTAGAGCCTCTGAACGTGGTTTTCAACTCCTAACTCAAGTTGCTGGACGTGTTGGTAGAGGTGAATTTACAGGAAATGTTCTTTTTCAAACTTATAACCCTGATTTTTATGCTTTACAAACCGCAAGAGAACAAAATTACAACCAATTTTTTGATACAGAAATTGTAGCAAGAGAAGAGTTTGAATATCCGCCATTTTCAAAGATGATAAGGCTTGTTTTATCTTGTGCGAGTCAATTTAGAGCAGAAAAAGCGGCACAAGAAATTGCACTAAGACTTAATACAATGGTTGATAAGTTTGGTATTTCTGAAAAACTTGAAGTTTTAGGACCTACAATGTGTGTGTTTGAACGCTTAAACGGTCAATATCGTTTTCAAATTTTAATTAAAAACAGATTGGAAGACAAAGGACACGACTTTGTTTCAAGATTTTTGCACCAAATAGTTCTACCGAAAGACATTAAACTAACGATAGATGTTGACCCGATAGATATTTTGTAAGCTATCTAACGAAGAAACTTGGTTTGTTAACGGTTACACTGCAAACAGGGTCGTTAACATCAACTACTCCTGATTTGTAGCAATTTGCGTAAACTCTCATATCATCGCAAAAATGAGGTGATTGATTTTGGTATTTTACTCCATTTGCTTGAGTGTAATATCTAGGGTCGCCAGCAACACCAGCAATGCATTGAGCATAGCCAAGAGGTCTTTGAGCGTATTGTGCGTATGTAATTTTGTATTGTTTTCCATCATCTTTTTTTACTCGGTAATTTACACCACCTGTTAAGTAGTTTAGTGGAAAACCTGATTCATAAGCGGGTTTTACTGCACCATTTCTATATACGTGGAATAAAAATACGTCTTCATTCAATTTATCTGGACCTTTAGAAATATCTTCGCTATCTTCCATTTTGCCGTTAATATCAATGTATACGTTAAAATAGTCCTTATTTTCAAGGTAATAATTTTGAACATATTCTAACCACTGCAATTGACTTGCAGATGCTGTTGGATGTGAAGCCCAATGTGAAGCCATTTTTAGTTTTACTTCGCTAGGGTAATGAATAAACTTGTGTGTATTTGTATTAGGTTGATAAAAACTTAAACCAGCATAAGTTGTATTGAAGGTTGCTGTTGCAGAACCTTTTGTGTATGCTGCAATAGTCGCTAGATCGTCTCCATATTCAGTAGATTCAATGTTGACCTTTTGTCGTTTAAAGTTTGTGCCAAAGTCAGTGTATAAATGTTTACTTATATAATAAACATAACCATTTGGTAAAAATAGAGACGGTGTTTTATCTGTAAAATCTTGGATAAAGCCCGCACTATCATTAATATTGTTTGAGTCAGCATTTGAAGTTGCACAATTGTTGTTCATATCTGACAAATTGAATTGTGCAGAAAGTCTTTGGCATAAGCCACTTTGATAAAATTTTACAAGCCCTTTTTGACCTGCGCTTAAATTTGCGTAATTTACTGATTTGTTATCGGTTGGATTAAATATTGGATCTTGAATAGTATTATCGCTAGTTTGTCTAAATGCAACTTTCGGTAAGGCTAGAATTGTATTCAATGATGGAAATGTTGAAGGGCTGCTTGTTGTTGAAATTTTATCTGGACAAGTTTTTGTATTTCCACCTGCTAAAACGTAACCTGAACAGTTATCCAAATCTGTTGAAAAATCAATGTAACTAGCGTTTTTAATAGCGTTTGCAGCTGTCGCTAAATCTCGATAAGCAGCATAGATTGCGATTTTTTTCATGTATTCATTTTTAGGCTTAGTCAAACTCATGCCTGCAGCAGAAACGATACCAATGATGAAAAATATCATCATGATTTCGATTAGGGACGTTGCTGCTATGAATTTATTCATTTTTAAACGCATTCTTTATTTGCTCCAAACAATTATCATAAGTATCTATAATATTTATACCACATGTTGCGTGTATTGACTCGTTTGTAACATTAAGAAGCGTAACATTTTCTTTTATTGCGTAAATCTTTATGTTGCGTTTTAGGGCTTCAAATACGGGAATTGCCCCTAATGCGTTTGCTGGCATTACTAAGTAATCTAGATTTTCTATTGTAATATCTGCGTTATTTGTTAAGCGAGGTGCGTTGTTTAAGCCGATTAAAATGCAAGGTAAAAATGTTGGTGTGATGTATTCAGAAGATGCTTTTTTGTTAACGATTTTAGGGTAAATTGTGTAATCCTTAAAAGCTGGTGAGTGCGCACAAGGAACTTTTAATTCTCTTGAAATGTAATGAGAAATAATTGCCTCAACTCCACCGATTGGGTCAACACCAACACCGTTTTCGTAATCTTCACTCGTTTCATCATCAAACAAACAAACTATTGCTAATGCGTTACAGCCTTTTGCTAAAAGTTTTTCGCCAGCACTTTTTAATGTTTCAACATTTTTTACTGAACCCATTGAAACACCTTGTTCATTTACAAAGAACTCAACACCAACCTCTTGGTCTGTAACTTCAATGGTTGTGCAATCAATTCCATAAACCGCGTTTACGGCATTGATTGTGTTTATGTGAACATTAAAAACATCTTCTGGAAGTGATTTGTCAATAATTACGCCAATTTTGTTGTTATGACTTTCTTTTAAGTTAATATTACCCCTGAAAAACTCATCAAGAGAATACCCTTCAAGATAGAACATATTGTCATTTATGCCAGAAAAACCGCCAGCATTAACAACATTAGGGTTTACAATAAGTTTACCAATCTTGCTAAATTTTCTTGCATAAGGACTTGCATCACCTGCAAATCCGCCGATTGATGCGCCAATACCTGTTGGTACAATAAATGCTCCTAATAATTCACCATTCTTCAACATAAACTAACTATACCTAAAAAACGCAATAAAAAAAAGAGGCTTTCGCCTCTTCTCTTTGTATATGTTAAACTTTTTTCTATTGGGCACCGTAGGTATGAGCTTTTTGAATGTTTGTTTGTAATGCTTGTTCCCAAGATGAGATGTAACCGTCAAGTTGTTTAATTTCTGTTTCACAGTTACTTTTTTGTTGTTCAAGCTCATCTTCCCAAGCTGCGATGTCTTTTAAATCTTCGTTGTATTGGTTTTCAACATCATCTACTTGGTTATCGTAATCAGGATCATCTTCACTTAATTTGCTAAGTTCTTGATCTCTCCATTCACTTAATGAAGAAGAATCTTTTGTTGCAGTATAAAGTTGTTGGGCGATTTGAGTTGCTTCAAACTCTTTATCGCTTTTACGCATTTTATATGCAAGTAACATTGTTTGTATTCCTGCGTATGCCATAAGCCACCTTCTAACTTTTTACCACTTTAACTTACACTATTATAAAAACATTTAGAACCCCCCGATTTCAAATATCTCACATTTTGTTACATTTCGTT
>CALAFU010000081.1 GCA_937891325.1 uncultured Candidatus Melainabacteria bacterium
ATATTGCAAAGGCTAAATATGATGAAGTTTTAGCTCAAAGAGATTCTTATAAAGCTCAAGTTTCAATGTATAGAAGTGCATATCAAGATGCTTTAAGAAATTTATCTTATACAAGAGTTAAAGCTCCTGTTGACGGTCAAGTTGGTATGATTAAAGTTACGGTTGGTAACTATGTAACAGCTCAAAGTGGTGCGTTGACAACATTAAACAGTGTTGACCCAATTTATGTAACATTCCCACTTGATGCTAAAAACTATACAGAATTGTTGAGAATTGATAAAACATCTGCTGTAAACCGTAACGTTGATTTGTATTTCTCAACAGGTTCAAAATATGAATTTAGCGGTATTCAAAACTTCCACGACAACAACGTAGATCCAACAACAGGTTCTATCTTAATGCGTGCAACATTCCCTAATCCAAAAGGTTTGTTAATTAATGGTAACTACGCCACAGTTTATATCTATTCAAAAGAAAAAGAAAATGTTCCTGTAGTTCCACAAATTGCAGTTTTAGAAAACCCTCAATACAAATATGTATATAAAATTGATGAAAAAGGACTTCCACAAATCCAACAAATTGAAACCTTCGGTCAAGACGGTAAAGATTGGGTTATTAAGTCTGGTTTAAAAGCTGGTGATAAAGTTATCGTATTGGGTATTCAAGGTGTAATTCCTTCAAGACCTGTTAGAGAATTAACTCCAGAAGAAATTAAAGCAATTGACGCATCTGCAAATGCGAAAAAAGAAAGTGATTCTAAAAAATAATTAGGTAATATAAAATGGCAGAATATAACGAAAAAGATATTAACTTATTCATTAGACGACCAAAATTCGCGATTGTAATTTCACTTGCAATCGTTTTGGCTGGTTTAATTATGATGTGCGGATTGCCACTAGAAGATTATCCGTCAATCACACCACCTCAAGTTGTTGTAAGTGCAACATATACAGGTGCAAGTGCTGACGTAGTAAGAGATACTATCGCTGCTCCGATTGAAGCACAATTAAACGGTGTTGAAGACATGATTTATATGACTTCAACCTCTCAAAACGGTTCTTATGAATTAAGTGTATATTTTGAAGTAGGTACTGACCCTGATATGGCGGTAATTAACGTAAACAACCGTCTACAACTTGTTACTCCACCTTTTCCAAGTGATGGTAGAAACTATGGTTTGACAGTACGTAAGAGAACAGGTGGTCCTGGTATCTTGATGATTGCCGTAAACTCACCAACAAATGCATTTGATACTTTGTATATTACAAACTATGCATCTATTTATATTAAAGATGAATTAGCTCGTATTAAAGGTGTATCAAGCGTTAATGTTTATGGTGCAGCTGAATATTCAATGCGTATATGGTTAGATCCTGTAAAAATGGCCAACTATAAGATTTCTGCAACAGAAGTTAAGAACGCGATTATGGCTCAAAACACACAGGTTGCCGTAGGTGACTTGGGTGCTGAACCATTGAAAGATGCTCATGACGTTAAGTTTACGTTAAGAACAAAAGGACGTTTGTCTTCTGCTAGTGAATTTGAAAACATTGTTGTTTATTCAAATCCGGACGGTTCTAATGTAAAATTAAAGGATATTGCAAGAGTTGAATTAGGAGCTGAATCTTATTGGGGAGACTCATTTATTGGTGGTAAACGTTCTTCACTTATTGTAATTAGACAGTTACCTGAAGCAAACTCAATTGATTTAGCTAAAAAATGTGCTAAACGTATGGAAGAATTGAGTAAAGGCTTCCCTAAAGGTTTAGAATATCACATTGAACACGATGAAACTGAATTCGTACAAGAATCTATTAAAGAGGTAGAAAATGCGATTGGATTGGCTATTTTACTTGTAGCCTTGGTTACATATTTCTTCTTAGGCTCAAAACGTGCCGCATTCATTCCATTGTGTGCGATTCCGGTTTCATTAATCGGTGTATTTATCTTCGTAGCAATGCTAGGATTTTCAATTAACCTGTTGATGTTGTTCGGTTTGGTACTTGCTGTAGGTCTGGTAGTAGACGATGCGATTGTAGTACTTGAAAACGCGCAGAGACACATTCAGGC
>CALAFU010000082.1 GCA_937891325.1 uncultured Candidatus Melainabacteria bacterium
AAAAATACTTATTAACAGCATTATTAATTTTATTTTTCCCTTTAGCTTCAATGGCTCAAATCGCGAATGAAGCGAGATTAGACTACAACAAAGGGGTAGATTACTATAAAATCGGACAATATGAAAAGGCTGCTAAATACTTTAGAAGTGCAATAAATATTAGTCCAGATTTTATTGATGCTTATTACAATTTAGGTAGTATATTAGAATACTTAAAACAATATGATTCTGCATTAGCTGTATTTCAACAAATTATTATAAGAAATCCAGAAGATTACGAATCAGTATACAAAGCGGCTGCAATTGCTTATCAATTAGGTAAGTATGACGAAGCTCTTAAATATACAACGTTAATTCCAAGAAGTGCTAACGAGTATAACTTATCAAATAAGTTAGCATCGAAAATTAAAAGTACAACTCGTCGTCCAGACCCTCTAAATGTGCCTTTAAGCACAATAGATACATCAACTCTTCCAAATAGCTCATATCTATTTGAAGGTATTCAAGGTCCGACAGGCATGGTTACTGATGATTTTGGAAATCTATATGTTGCTTGTTATGCAGATAATGCTGTAACTAAGATATTTCCAGATGGAAGACGTGTAATTTATGTTAAAGATAAAAAAATAAACGGTCCAATCGGTTTAGCAATGGACGTTTATGGTAATTTATATATTGCAAATTATGGCAACGACAATATTCTAAAGGTAAACAAACGTGGTGAAGTCTCTGTACTTTTAGGTAACGTTAAAAAGCCTTATGGTTTGTACTTAAAGGGCAACATGTTGTTTGTTTCATCGCAAGGTTCTAATTCTGTAATTAGATACAAATTGAAAAATTAACACAAACAACATTTTTGTAAATTATACGCCTGTGCACTTGAAACTTTAAAAAACATGTGACATAATATTAGTACTTTGCATAGATGTTTATTTTGTTCCTACATTTATACTAAAAGGGAGAATTGACTCTACTGACATTGAAGTATACCGACCGATAGTAATATCGTCAGTCGGAAACGGATTAGTCAAGGCGTTCACCCACCTGCGAGACTCCGCAGGCAACAAAATCACATTTGTGCAAAGTTTCTTTTTGCTTTTTTCCTATTTATAATTGATATTTTTACTCTTTATGCTATGATTGTCTTAGAATATCTAGAATACATTAGTTTAAAGGGGTATGAATATGATTATAATTATGGAACCTGGAACATCAGAGGATAATATTCAACGAGTTGTTAAAACTCTTGAAAAACACGAGTTTAGAGTTGTTTTAAACCGTGGTGATGTAATGACTGTCATCGCTGCAATCGGTGATAAGAGAATGTTTGACCCTCGTTCTTTAGGTTCATTAGAAGGTGTAAGAGAAGTTAAAATTATCCAAGAACCTTATAAATTGGCTTCAAGAGAAGGCAAAGCAGAAGATACAGTTGTAAAATTTGATAACGGTGTTAAAGTCGGTGGTCTTGAAAGACCTGTATTAATTGCTGGTCCTTGTTCTGTTGAACCAGAATATCAAGGTTTATTAGATGTTGCTTACGCGGCAAAAGAAATGGGCGCACAATTCTTGAGGGGTGGCGCATTCAAACCTAGAACTTCACCTTATGATTTCCAAGGTTTAGAAGAACGTGCTTTGATTTATCTTGCAAGAGCTAAAGAAAAAACAGGTTTGTTAGTAGTTACAGAATTAATGGACACAAACGACTTACCAATGGTTGAAACTTATGCTGATGTAATTCAAATTGGTGCAAGAAATATGCAAAACTTTGCATTATTAAAAGCTGTTGGTAAATCAAAACGTCCTGTTCTATTGAAACGTGGCGGTGCTGCTTCAATCAGAGAATTTTTACTTGCTGCTGAATACATTATGTGCAACGGTAATGATAATGTAATCCTTTGTGAACGTGGTATCAAGTCATTTGATAGTTCATTTACAAGAAATGTATTGGATTTATCTGCAATTCCTGTTATTAGAAAATTGTCACACTTGCCAATTATTGTTGACCCAAGCCATGCAACAGGTAGAAGATATTTAATCGAACCAATGTCAAAAGCTGCATTAATTGCAGGCGCTCACGGTATTATGATGGAAGTTCACCATGACCCTGATAACGCATCTTCTGATGGTGCTCAAAGTTTATCAATTCCTCAATTTGAAGATGTTGCAAAACGTATTAACAAATTGATTGGTCGTATTGATTACGATAACAGAATTCAAAAACAAGAATTAGGTATTGAATAATTAAGATATTAAGAGGCGCCGAGTGCAAAGCACTCGGCGCCTCTTTTGTTTTATTTTTAATAATAAGAAATTTGTCCTAAAACAGTTTCTTTTTTTGCACCTGTACAACTTGGAACATTGTTTGGAATTTTGTAATAAGTGCAGTAGCCTAAAAGTGCAAATGCCATAACTTCTTTGTAATTATTGGAAATTCCGTAATCTTCGTGTGTTTTAACTTGAATTTCTTCAGGAAGATAATGTTTTAAATATTCAATTAAAGTTGGATTGTAAGCTCCGCCACCGCCTAATATAACTTCGTTAATAGTTGCATTAGGGAAAACAAAGCGTTCGTATGCTTGTGCGATTGTTTTGGCTGTTAGAGCCGTTACAGTTGCCATAATATCGTATTTGTCTTCTGGTGCTAGACGTAGAGCCTTTTCGATGTATCTAGCTGAAAAATATTCGCGACCTGTTGTCTTTGGAGGTTCTACAAAGTAGTATTCATCTTCAAGCAAACACCTTAACCAACTGTCAGAAACAGTTCCTTTTTGTGCGAATTTTCCGTCCTTGTCGTAAGGTTTACCAAAGAATTTATTTGCGCAATAGTCAATCATGATGTTGCCTAAACCGGTATCAAACCCAAAAGTTGCGCAGTCTTTTGAGACGACAGTTACGTTTGAAATGCCACCTATATTTTGAATTGCAACATTTTTATTTAATGGTTTGAACCAAGTTTCATCAGCAAAACAAACTAATGGTGCACCGTTTCCGCCCTGTGCCATATCTGCTGTTCTAAAGTTTGCAATGGTCATACATTCGGTTTCTTGTGCGATAACTGAGGGCTCACCAATTTGTAAGGTGCTTCTTTCACTTACTTTGCCAATTTTTGTATCTTTTGGGTAGTGATAAACTGTTTGTCCGTGTGAAGCGATGAAATCGGGCTTGCCGTGACGCTTAATCATTTCATTTGCCGCTTTTGCAAAGCAATGACCAATAACAAAGTTCATTTTACAAATGTCTTCGACTTTAGCGCCTTCGTGAAATATTTTGAAGATATGTTCTCTAATTTCGTCAGGATATTTGTAATTTAAGCCGTCTAAAAGTGTACAGCTAAGATCAGGTTTAACCAAGCACAATCCCACGTCAATTGAGTCGCAAGAAGTTCCCGACATTAAAGATATAATTGTTTTTGAATCTCTTTGTTTATTTTCCATAACGTGTTTATTATATGAAAAAACTTGCCTTTCGGCAAGTTTTTCAACTATCCAATATCTCCCAAGATTGTTTAGTTCTGTTTTAATAAATTATTTTCTTTCAATTAATACATTTTAAAATTTTTCTTAAATCTTTTTTCTAAACTAAAATTTCTAATTCCCGCTATTTAAATTTTTATCCCTAATACGTAGAGTTTTGCCACCACCCCTTTGCTATTCTATCTCGTCCAATTGTGTAAAATCTTTTTCTTATTTGCTATGTGTCTTTCGACTATATTATCGTAGTCTATTCATACATGATTTACAAGTAAAAAATAATTAAATAATTTTTACAATTGACCATGCCCGCCATTATGACTAAAACATAGTTATATTAACAATCTTAATGAAGAAAACTTAATGAATTTACGTAAAAAAACGGTGATTTTTTCATTGACAATTCTAAATCACCGTTCTTTCTTAATATTATTGACTTGTAGCAAATACTACTGCATATATGGATTAATCATTAACTTTTCAGGAAGTTTTTTGTTAAAGTATAATGAGTATTTTTTGCCTTGTTGAATCAAGTATAACTTTTTATCTAGTTTATCTTGATAACCGCCATTTACAACATTTTTATTTTTGACGATAAAGTATGTTGGCAATGTGCTTTCTGCAAGTTCGTTGAACTTATCAAAATCAGTGTCAGTAATAAAGTATACATAATCACCATAGTTAATTTTTGTACTTGGTTTTACAGCAAAGTCGAAAGTTACAAGTCTTGTGTGAGTCGTATTTGCGTAGTTTGAGTAAAGTACCAACTCGTTTTCACCACCTGCATAAATTAAGTTAAACAAGTATGTTACAGCGAAGGTAATAACAAAGAACATTGTAATTACATAACCTGAAAAGATTGAAAGTACTTTTTCTGTTTTTAATTGAACTAATAATAAAATACCAACAAAACAGCACCCAATTAATACAGGGTATTTGAACGGATTGATTAGTTCAACAATACTGCTTGGTAAGAACACAAATCCGATTGATGCAACTAAACCGGCAAGAATAAAGATAATTGCAACCATGTGAGTTGATAATGATAGTACGAATTTGTTTTCTTTATAACTTCTGCACCAGAAATAGCCTGTTAATAGAGCTGCCGCTGGAATTGCAGGTAATATGTATGTTGGTAATTTTGTGCTTGAAATGCTCATTACGCCAAATGTTACAATGAAGTAAATGCTTGCAAATAAGATTAAACGTTGGTTTTCATCTTTAGCTTCAAGTGTTGTCATTAATTTCTCAACTAATTTACCTTGTGCATTTTTAAATCTGTTAATCAAATCTTTGCAACCGTCTGTAATAGCTGCCAAGAAGATTATTGTCCAAGGCATAAATGCAACGATAAATACCGGAATAAAATAGAATAAAGAGTGTTTTCTACCAATTTCGTTTGAGTTTATTAATCTTTCAAAGTGATGTTTGAAGAAATATTCATACAAGAAAGAGTTACCAAAATCTCTGTACATTGCGATATGCCAAGGCATAACGATAAGCAAGAAGATTATGAAACCAACAGCGCAGTGTAGAGGTTTGAACATTTCTTTTAATGTTTTTGTTAAATAACAATAAATAAAAACAACTACAAGTGGAATTGCAATTGCAAGAATACCTTTAGCTAAGAATCCTAAACCTGCAAATGTCCAAAATCCCCACCAACAATATTTTTTGTGGTGGTCTTTTACAACGTGAGCTAAATAAGCACTGTACAAAGCACTTGCTAGCCAAACAGTAAGTACCATATCTAAAATTGCAATGTGTGCAAATACTAAGTAAAACACACTTGTTAACATTACAATTGCGCTCATTAAACCAAATTTTCTTGAGATAATTTTTCTTCCAAAGAAGTATGTGAAGAATACCAAGAAAGAAGCCATTAAAGCGATTGGAAATCTTACAGAAAAAGTAGAAAATTTTCCAAAAAGTTTAATTGAGGCTGCTACAAGCCAAAAATAGAATGGTGGTTTTTCCAAGAATGGAACAGAGTTTAATAGTAACAAGTTCCAATTGTTAGAATTCATCAAATCCTTTGACATAATCGCATATCGAGTTTCGTCTACGTCAATTAGCGGGTAGAAATTTAAACCCCAGAATAAGAAAATTCCGCATAAAACCGCCAATAGTAAAATTGAAAAAACGTCAGGATGTTTTTCAACATAAGTTTTAATTTTATTCATTTTTTCTCCTTAATACACATGACTATGATATAATTTATTTATAAGTTTAACATATATAGATAGGTTACGCAAATTATGAAAAAAAAGTTATACATATTCATATTTACAATGATATTTATGTTCTTGGGGGCAATTGCCCAAGCTAAAGATTTAAAAGTTGTTCAAGTTACGGATCTTCACTACCAAAATAATGAAGACTCAGATGCTCGCTTAACAAATCTTGTTAGAAGTATTAATAAGACAAAAAATGTTGATATTGTTTTGTTTACAGGTGATAATATAGACTCTCCTAGT
>CALAFU010000083.1 GCA_937891325.1 uncultured Candidatus Melainabacteria bacterium
TCTTCATCAAAGCCAAAAGTTCGTTTTTCATCAAATCGTAAAATTGGATTTGACTGTAATCGATTTCCTCTTTTGAAAAGAACGCAATTCCACCCAACAATTTATCTTCAAAAGTTAAAGGCAAGATATAACTAGATTTAAAAACTGACGGTGAAATCAAGCTGTTATCAGTTCTTTCTGGATTTGTACGAGCAATTTCATGCAAGAAATCATTTGTATTAAACGCCTTCATATTAGGCATTTGAGTAAAGAAATCACGTTTCAATTTTTCGATTACAAACGAAGAAACGCTTGAACTATTTACATCAAAATACAAAATATTTTTTGCATTATCTTCTGGACATTTGAAGAATAGAGCCGAAATATCGTAATCAATAAAGGTAGACAAAAGCTCTAAAGTCTTGTCTACTAGCACTTTTTCATGTGTATAATATTCACCTAGATTTCTGAACTCGTTTAAAAATAAGGATTGCATCAATAATTGGTTCAAAATTCTGTTAATTTGTTCGTTTACAGAAATATCATCGACTTTATGATTTGAAATTACGTTTTTATCTTCGTTTGAAAGTTCGCTATCCTTTAGAACTTCTAAAGTTTTTTGCATAATTTCTTCAAACTCTGCAGTTTTTGAGATAAACGCTTGCGCGCCTGCTTTTTTACCCCAAAATTTGTCAACATTTTTGTCTAAAACTGTCAAAAGGATTATCGGGATATTTTTTGTAATAGCGTTATTTTTCAACAAACGACAGAATTGATAACCGTCCAAATCAGGCATAATGATATCAGACAGAATAATATCTGGTACAAAAGTGAAGATTTTGTGATAACCTTCAAGAGCGTTTTGAGCTGTTTCCACTTCAAAATCACTTTTTGTAAATCGCACTCTCATCACGTCTAATTGAGTTTTGCTATCATCTATCAGTAAAACTTTATTTTTCATCGTCAAATAATCCTTATTTGTAATATAATTATACTATAAATATTTATATAGCAAGGAGTCCTTTATGTTTAATAAGTTCAATTTTACTATCTTGGAAAAGATGTTTATAAAATATACCATTGAAACTTTCTTGATTTTAGCCGACTTTGGTCTATTTTCATTAATTTTAACGTTCAATATTCCAATGGCAAGAGCCTTTGCATTTATTTCTATTATGCTTATTTTAAACGTTTTTGTATATTACCTACTTAGACTATGGATTGACAAAACAATCAGACGCGATCTTACAACAAAGGTTAAAGATATCAGCCAATTGAAAACTGTTTTGGAAGATTTGATTGCAAAACACAGAAAAACCCTTGATTTATACCTAAAAACAACTCAAGACTGTGTTGCAAATTTTGAAACTATCAAAGAAGCAAACGTTAGAACAAAGCAAATTTCTCAAATTCTTTCTTCTCAAGTTGAAAAATCAGTAGATGCAACAAAAAAAGAACGCGACGCAATGATTGAAAACTCTGAAAAATTAGACTTTTTGAAACAACGTATTCAAATTATTGCAGACTTAATTTTAGACCTTTCAGAATACAATCAACAAATCGGCTCAAATGTAGGTTTGGTTGAAGATATTGCCGAACAAACAAATATGCTTGCCCTAAATGCCGCAGTAGAAGCCGCTAGAGCTGGTGAACATGGTAAAGGCTTCGCAGTTGTTGCAAGTGAAATTAGAAAACTTGCTGATGAATCAAAACAAGCTACAACAAAAATTTCTTCATTAATCAATGACATTCAAAACGTTACTAATTCTACAGTTATGGCAACAGAAGAAGGTACAAAAGAAATTGAACAAGTTGTTAAAACTTCTAGCTTTACAAAATCTAACCTTGAAGAAATTACAAACGGCGTAAAATCAATTTCTGAAAACGTTTCAAGAATTACAGCAGATACACAAAGCGCATTTTCTGCCGAATTCAACACAACTATTTTAGAATTCAGCGATGAAATCGGCAATTTCTTACAAGAATTAGAAAAATGTGTTGGTCAAATTGACGAAATGACAAGTGTTTATAACGAAGAATCATCTGCAAAAATGTAAGGTTAGAAAATGGAATTTCAAGACGACGAGTTGATAGAAATTTTAAATATTTTTCGCGTGGAATCCGAAGAAATCGTTACTCGTTTGAACGATAACCTTATGGAGCTTGAAAAATCGCCTTCAAACAAGGATTTGATTGTCCTTTTGTTTAGAGATGCTCACAGTTTAAAGGGTGCATCTAGAATGATTGGGTTCACTGCAACCCAAAACCTTGCACACAAATTGGAAGACACTTTAGGTTTAGCTAAAGAAGACAAACTCGTTATAACTCCTCAAATCGCTGATGTTATGTACAAAACTGTCGATTTGATTTCAAAAATTATTGAACAATCTATTGAGACAGGCAAAGAAAAATTTAGTCCGTCAGAAGTTGATGCTCAAACAAAAGCGCTTGAAAATATTCAAAACGTACAAAAAGCAGAAGAACCTGCAATTGAAGTTAAAGATGCTCATCAAGAGGTTGAAGTACCTCAAAGACGTAGTTCTGACAAGCCCAAAGAGTTCAGCAGAGCTAATCTGATAAAATATTATCACTTCTACAATTCAACAATTATTAAAACGCTAAAATGTGTTATCAAGCTGTCTGAAAAAATTGAAAACGACTCTATAAAAGAACTTTTGAACCTTGTTACAAAACTGCTTGGGTATTTTGAACAAATTAACAATTTTGACATAAAATCAACGCTTGAAACGATTAAGCTGAAACTTGATATCATTGAAAAATGCAACACAGAGCTTACGTTAGAAGAAGTTGCAGAAATTCAACAGGCAATGGACAACATTATCAATCAGCTTACAAATTTGTGCGAAATCAACAACCTTGAAGCAATTGATTATTACGGCTATGCGTTTAGTGACGAGGAATACGAGGTTCCTGAAGCTATTGAAGAAGAAAGTACTGCAATTGAGCCTGAAATCATTATTGATGAAGAAGTTGCCCAACCAGAAATAGTTAAAAACTTCAATATTGAAAATATTTTGGGCAAAATTAAGACACTTGAAACTTCCTCTGAAACTTACGAAGATTTAGAAAAAACCTTTAAAGGTTTAAAAGAAAGTAACCCAAAATCAGAAATTACGCCAATTTTAGATAAAATTTTATCAATCATTGATTTTACAAAAAAGCTAGACATAACGCTTGATGAGTCAGTTATTGAAATACTTTCTAACGCAACAAGATTTTGCTACGCGACAATCAACGGTGAGCATTCTCAAGATGACAGCGCACTTTTAGCTCAACAATTAACCGTTGCAAGACAGTTAGTTGAAATTGCAAATCCACAAACGGCTGAAATTGTGCCTGTTCAACAAGAAGACGAACCGCGCCAGACCGAACAAAAACCTAGCAATTTTTCAAAAATGAAGGATTTCACAAAGATTTTTGACACAGGTGAAATCAAAACACTTCACGTAGAATCTTCAAAACTTGATGCAATGGTAAGCCAAATTGGGGAACTTATTGCAACAAAAATCAAGACTACAAAGCAATTGAGCGAGTTGAACAACTTAAACGACAAGTTAGAGGATTGGCAAAAGGATTTTTCAAAATTAATTCGTCACATGAAAAGTTATGACAAACGCTTTTCAAAGCAAGACAGCGAAACGGATACCTCTTCAATCATTTTCATCAAGCAAATGCTAAACACACTTACAGAGCAAAGCAAAAAGTTAAACTCGATTGCCTCTGGCATAGCCCAAACACAGCGTTCTAACCTTGAAGATGATATGAAAATGCGTATCTTAATCGATGACTTTGACGGAATGATTAAGAATATCCGTGTATTACCGCTTGCAACTGTATTTCACCTATTTGGCAGAATGGTTCGTGATATTGCACACGAACGAGGAAAAGAGGTTGAATTAACTATTAAAGGTAGCGAAACAAGCGCTGACAAAAAGATTATCGAGGAGATTAAAAACCCATTAATCCACATTCTTAGAAACTCTATTGATCATGGTATTGAAACTCCAGAACGTAGGCGCGAATTGGGTAAAAACCCAACAGGTCACATTCAAATTAATGCAAAACATCTAGACAACAAAATTTTGATTGAAGTTATCGACGACGGTCAAGGGTTCAATATTGAAAAAATTAAAGAAAAGGCACTAAACAAAGGCTTTTTAACTGAGGAAGAAATCAGCGATATGACTGATGAAGAAATTATGAATATCGTTTTCTACCCTGGGTTCACAACAGGCGACGAGGTTACAAGTATTTCCGGACGAGGTATCGGAATGGACGTTGTAAAATCTAAAATCGCACAACTAAACGGTACTGTAAAAGTCGTTTCAGAATTCAATGTTGGTAGCAAAATTCAAATCGAACTACCGGTAACAATGGCTACACTTACAGCCTTTTTAATTCAATCGGCAAATCAAACTTTTGCACTGCCAATGTCAGTTATCAATACTGTCGTTTGTAGAAGTGACAAGGAAATTTACCGCACGCACGAAAGTTTGACAATTTTACACAACGGCAAAAACATTCCTGTTTACAATCTTGCACATCTTCTTAACCTAAAAGGAACACAAGAAGAAAGCGATATGAAAACAATCATTATCATTGAAACAAATAACAAAGTAATCGGTATTATCGTAAACAAATTGCTTGGAGAACAGGAAATTCTACACAAAAAATTGTCTCCTCCTTTATACAGAATTAAAAATATTTCAGGGGTTACAACCCTTGCGACAGGCGAAACCTGCTTAATTTTGAATGCAATTGATTTAATCAAAAATTCGACTCTTCAAAATGCTAAAAAATTATCTATGACTCAACCAAAAGTAGTTACAATTGAAGAAAAAAAATCACAATTAAGCCAAAAGAACATTTTAGTTATTGACGACTCAATTACAACAAGAACGCTAGAAAAAAATATTCTTTCAAGCGCAGGTTTCAACGTAATTACGGCAAATAACCCGATTGATGCGTTAAAGAAAATCAACGAAACTCATTTTGATATAATTCTAACCGATATTGAAATGCCTGAAATGTCTGGGCTAGACTTCTTATCACAAATGAAAACAAATGAACTTTACGCAGATGTTCCAATCGTCGTAATGAGTTCTCTAGGTGATGAAAGTCAAAAACGAAAAGCTCACTCTCTAGGCGCAGAAAAATATGTTGTAAAAGGTGAATTCAACCAAAAAGCCTTTGTCGATATGGTTTCAAATATTTTATTAAAATATTCTGATTAAGATTAAAAAAAGGCGGTCGGCTTTGTTTCACAAAGCCGACCGCCTTTTTACTACTTTTGATTAACCTTCCATAGGTGCAACGTAATCAGGTTTTTCCTCTGGTTTTAGAGGTCTAATCATTACAACGTAACGCATGTTCAATTGTAAGAAATCAAACTTTTCTGTTTCACCTTGTCTATTTTTGTATGTAACTTCGCAATCTTTAACTGCGATAAAGTTTTTGTTTGCTTTGTTTAATAAATCACTTAAGAAACGATTTTTCTTAGAAAAACCGATATTAAAAACCGTACCTTTAACTTCGTAGTCTTCAGTAACGATTAAAACATCTTCTTTGCTTGCTGAACGTAATCCGAACATATATTGCTCCTTTGTAGTTTATTCAAATTGACATTAGTATATTAATACTTTTTTTAAGGTTTTCAACCATACGTTTAGAGGATTTTGCACTCTGCCGACTAAAACAATGGATAATTGTTTTAGGAGAGGATGTGAGTGCAACGCACGAAACTCGAAGTAGCGTGAGCATAATGAGTGCCAACGAAGTGAAACGAATGCTTGCTCACGTGAAGCAATAATCCGATAGAGGATTTTATTTGAAGACTTTAAGTCGATAAGCAGTTAAGTGGATAAGTCGAATTATAATTAAGCTGTCATTCTGAACTTGTTTCAGAATCTCATAAATATTGCGACCCTGAAATAAATT
>CALAFU010000084.1 GCA_937891325.1 uncultured Candidatus Melainabacteria bacterium
TAAATTCCTATTATTTATGACTTCAAACATATAAATGCAATGTTAATTTTGTCGGCTTTAGGCTTATTGGCTTTGATTAGACTTAAAAAATTAGCAATGGACGAAAAAAGGTGGTATCAATCATGATAAAGAAATTAATTGATATCATAAAAGACGAATTTGATTTGTTCCGCAAGGAATCAGGTGCAATGCTGATTATGATTATTGGTGTTGTTGCGTACTCTATCTTTTATATGTTGCCTTATTCGACTGAAATTATTAAAGAAGCACCGATTGGTGTCGTAGATTTTGACGGTACAAAGATGTCGCACGAGTTTATACGTAACTTGAATGCAACAGATTCTGTTGATGTTGTTTCTCGTCCTGTTAGTATTGACGAGGCTAAACACCAATTCTATAAAGGTGATATTAAAGGTTACATAATCGTTCCACGTGACTTTCAAAAAGAAATTAAAAGAGGTTCGCAAGCAGTTGTCTCAACTTATGCTGATTCAAGCTATTTGATTATTTATAAAACAATATATTCGGCAGTTGTTCAAACCGCGATAAATTACGGTGCAAGAATAGAAGTGGGTAAACTTCTTAAAAAAGGTATGCCAAAAGATGTTGCAATGACAGTAAAACAGCCTTTTGAATTTGTGCAAGTGCCACTTTATAACCCCGCTGGCGGTTATGAAACTTATGTTTATCCTGTAATTTTGATATTAATTCTTCATCAAACTTTAGTTGTTGGTATCGGCTTAATGCAAGGTACAAGACATGAGTTGAAAGAAAATTATTGTAAAAAAGAGGAAGACATTCCTATAACTTTGTTTGGAAGATGTACGGCGTACGTATTGCTGTATATGTTTTATTCAATCTTCTATTTTTTGATATATCCGGCAATTGGCAAATATCCGATGTCATATAACCTTTTGCCATTGATATTAATATTGATACCAATGTTCTATGGTGCAGGATTTTTCTCTCATACAATTTCTTATTACTTCAAAAAAAGAGAATCTTCACTGTTGATATTGGTTGTAACCTCTTTAATCTTCATCTTTCTTCCTGGGTTAATTTGGCCTAAAGAAGCAATCCCTCAATGGCTAAATATTGTTGCATACTTTATCCCTGCAACTTGTGGAGTTGACGGAATTATCAAGGTTAACCAAATGAGTGCAACATTTTGGAATGTAAGATACGATTTCTTATGGCTAATCTTCCTTTGCGGATTGTATTTTGCCTCATCAATTTATGTAATCAAAAAGAAATTCAATAAAGACGATTTAAACGAAAAATAATTAATGTTCTTTGTAATAATAAGTTAACTCTGTGTTTAGGTCTAATTTCTTGCAGTCTTTTCTGAAGATACCTAATTTAATGCCCATTTTTGCAAGTCTATAAAGCAAACTTACGCCTAAAACGCCAAAACCGTACTTGCATGAGCGTACAAAGTTGATTGAAGATGCCTCTTTAAAGTATTTTGTAGGACAAGAGATTTCGCCAATGTTGTAATTATTAAAGAATAACAGTGCCAAGATTTCGTTGTCAAAAATAAAGTCATCATTGCAACTTGCAAGTGGTAATTTTTCTAAAACTTCTCTTGTAAATCCTCTAAAACCTGTGTGGTATTCAGATAATTTTTCACCCAAAAAGAAGTTTTCAAACCCTGTCAAAAACTTGTTTGCAATGAATTTGTATAAAGGCATACCACCCTTAAGTGCTGAATTTCCAAGCATACGAGATGCCATAACAGCATCATACTGTTCAAATGCCATCATAGAAACCATAGCTGGGATAAGTTTAGGTGTATATTGGTAATCAGGGTGCAACATAACAACAATGTCTGCCCCAGCCTTTAATGCGGCAAGGTAGCAAGACTTTTGATTGCCCCCATAACCTTTGTTCTCTTTGTGTACAATAGTAGTAATATTTAAAGATTTAGACAGCTCTTTAGTGTTATCTAAAGAGCTGTCGTCTACTAAAATAATTTCATCTACAAATTCGCGGTAAATTTCATCATAAGTTTGTTTTAATGTGTGTTCTGCGTTGTAAGCAGGCATGATAACAACAATTTTTTTACCGTTAAGCATGACTTCCTATTCTTCTGGCATTGCTTCAACAACTTCGATTTCTTCTTCGTCGTTGTTGTCAACATTTTCCATTCTGA
>CALAFU010000085.1 GCA_937891325.1 uncultured Candidatus Melainabacteria bacterium
GAATCGGCGCACACTGCGTGGTTATTGGCTCGGCGATTACGCGTCCACAACTTATTACAAAACGTTTTGTTCAAAGAAAGGAAAAATAATGAAGGCACTTGCATTTGACGTTGGCGGTACAAAAATATATTCAGCTGTAATAGACGACAAAGGAAACTTTGTTACAGAGGTTGAAAAGCACTCTACACCTAGAAATTTGGATAAAATTAGAGAAATATTTTTGTCTGTAATTGCTAAACACGATTCAGAAATTGATGCAATAGCGTTTTCAACCGCAGGTGCTTGTAATAATGACCATACAGGCATTTTAGGCTCAACAGGTAACATGGTTGAAGGTTATAGCAAGTTTGATTTTCAATCTTTATCTTCAACAAAACCTGTATATGTGGAAAACGACGCCAATTGCGCTGCTTGGGCAGAACACGTTAACGGCGCATCAAAGGGTATGCCTAATTCAATTATGCTAACTCTTGGAACAGGCGTAGGTGGCGGAATTATCCTTAATGACAAGTTATACAAAGGTAAATCAGGTGCGGCTGGTGAAATGCATTTCAAAATGCGTACAGACAAGCACAGACCTTGTACTTGCGGTAGTCACGACTGTTTTGAAGCCTATACATCAGGCACAGGTTTGAAAAAGACAGCTGAAGAAATGCTAAACAACCCTAATGTAACGACTTACGACGTTATTGACGGCGTAAATGCAGGTGATGAAAAGATGAAAGCCGTTTTTGATAAATGGCAAAACGATATTTTAGAAGGTTGCATTGGGTTAGCAAACATATTTGACCCTGATTGTATTGTATTTTCAGGCTCTATGGCTCAATTTATTGATGTAGATTATCTTGAAAAAGCTACAAATGCCGAAATTATCACTCAACCTACAAAAATTCTTAAAGCTACAACAGGCAATTATGCAGGTATGATTGGCGCTGCGCTTTTGGCTTTAGGAGGTAAATAAATTGGGTAAGGCTAAAAAACGCAGTATTACTTTAGGTAAACACCAACAAATACCTTTAATGACGCGTGAAAGTGCGATTAAAGAAGTTATTAGACGCTTCAAGCACAATGAGGACGTAATCGATTTAGTGACATTGTTTGGCTTATCAGCGGAAGAACTGCTTGAGGGTGGAGCTTTGTATGAGGAAGTTAAAGCGATTGAGGGTATTTTAGATGTTTAAGAAAATTGGGTTTTGGCTAGAAAATTCAAGGGTTTTCACTCTTCCAATGTCAATTTTTTCTTGGCTTGTCGTGTTTACGTTTGGTTTAGCTAGCCATGGTAACGTATTTTACGGCGTTTTAGCTTTAATTGGAATTTGTTGTTGTCAATTGGCAACAAATTTGTTTGATGATTATTTAGACTACCAAAAGTTAATAAAATTAGGTACTTTAGAACATCAAACAAAATCTAAATGTGCTTATATTACAAATGGTGAGGCAACTTTAGACGATGTTTTAAAAGTTGTAATCTTGTATTGCGCGATTGCGTGTGTGATTGGCGCATTTTTGTTATGGAAAACAGGCTATCCTGTTGCAGTATTCGCGCTTTTAGGTTCAATTTTTGTATTAACTTATGCAAAATGGTCAACTGCTGGAATTGGTGAAATAGCCGTAGGTTTAGCTTTTGGACCAATTCTGTTCGGCGGTGTTTATTGGGTTATGACTCAATCATACAGTATGGAAGTCTTTTTGATTGGTACAATCGTTGTAATGTTTACCATTGGGCTTTTGTACACAAATTCGTTGTTAGATTTTGATGGAGACAAGGTTTCTCACAAAAAAACATTATGTAGTCGCTTCAAAGACAAAGATAAAGCGGTTTCTGGGCTTGGTATCATTTACGGTTGCGCTTACGGTTTATTAATTTATGCGGTTGCATCAAAACATTTTGCACCAATATTTTTAATCGTATTTTTTACAGTACCTTTTGTAATGGAATTAATGGTTTCCCTGTTGTTATTCAACGAAAACAAGGCTTATATTCCAAAGAAAAAACTATGGCATTTCCCGTTTGAGGGTTTTGAAACAATTAGACAAAAAGATGAAAGTATTGCAAGTTTTAGATTCAGAATGTATCAGGCTAGAAACCTTATGATATACGCGTCTGTGCTAATTTGTATTGCTAAAATTTTAAGCGTTTATTTTTAATGTATAATTAAAGAAAAAAGGAAGAATAAATGGAAAATATTAAAAAGACTTTAGTAAAATATCCGTATTTAACACGTGATGTAGAGGTTTATGAAAGAGAAAACGGTCATAAAATCGTATTGGCGCACAAAGAAGGTGATATGGTTAACGTTAGTTCTTGGGTAAAAACAGGTTCTATCAATGAAAATGACCACAATAACGGTATTTCTCACTTTCTTGAACACTTGATGTTTAAAGGTACTCACAAGCACAAAGCAGGCTATTTTGACAGAACTTTAGAGGCTAAGGGTGCTATTGTAAACGCTGCAACATGGAAGGATTACACTTTTTACTACGTAACTTTACCAAAAGGTGATGGTAACAAAGATTTTTACGAAACAATTGAACTTCATGCCGATATGATGTTAGACCCAACATTGCCAGAAGATGAAATTGGACACGAGTTTGATATTAACGATGATAAATCGGTTAAAGATAAGCGTGAAAGACACGTTGTTATTGAAGAAATTCGTATGCGCAAGGATCAACCTTGGACAAAGGTTTACAACAAAACAAATTACTGCATGTACAAAAAACACCCTTACAAACGTGATGTAATCGGTACTCCAGAAATTATTTCACAAGTTCCACAAGCTGAAATTATGGAGTACTATAAGACTCACTACACTCCAAACAACATAACAACAATAATTGTCGGCGATTTTAATCACGAAGAAATTCTAGAAAAAGTTTGCAAAGAATTTGATTGGAAAGGTAGAAAAAATTACCAAAATCCAACTTATGAAATTGATGCACCGACAGACCATACAATTTATAACGAAGAAACTGCAAACGTAAACACAGGTTTCTTAATGGCAGGTTATTTGACTTGTCCTGCAAAAGACGTTAAAGACACAATTTTAATGGATTTGGTAAACATAATTTTAGGTGACGGTTCAAGTTCTAGATTGTACCAAAACTTAATAGAAAAGGCTGAAGAGCCTGTTTTCAATATGGTTGAAACTGATTATTATCAATTCAGAGACGGCAACAATTTCTTTGTAGAGGCTAATTTCCGCCCAGAAAAAAAGGAAAAAGCTGTTGAAATGATTAAAGCTGAAATCGAAAAAGTTAAATCTACAATTACAGAGGCTGAATTCAAAAAAGCAGTTAAAAAGACAAAATCTGAATTTGCATACAAGGCTGAAACAGTTTCTGAAATTGGCGATACAATCGGTCATTATATGACTGTATGCAACGATTTAGCTCTAGTTTCTGATTATTTAGATATATTAGAAAGTCTTACAGTTGAAGATGTTCAAGATGCTGCAAAACGTTATTTGAATATTAACAATGCGGTTATTTCAGTTTTAATGCCTGAAAAATAAGGCTTGAAATGTTTTTAATCGGGCGGATTTGCAAAATGCAAATCCGCCCGATTTCTATTAAATAGACAAAAAGAAAGAGCCTTTGTACGCAAAAGCTCTATATAAGAATAGCTGGAAGTATGAAAAAGATTTAATTATATTTAACCCTTTTTTATGTAAAAGAGCAATTAGTCTGTTAGGCTATTTATTCGTCAATTAAATGTTCTTTAACTACCTTAACCGCAGCTTCTAGCCTTGTGGTAACAGATAATTTTGAAAGTATTGAGCTTACATAAAATTTAATTGTGTGAATACTCAAACACATATCATTTGCAATTTGTGTGTTATTTTTGCCCGATACTACTTCTTTTAAAATTTCAGTTTCTCTTTCTGTGAAATGGTAATTTTTGTTTTCGTCCATAAGTTCTCCTCTTTAGATGCTATTTCTATCATAGCAGAGGATTGAAAAAAATGTTCTATACATTTGCCTGTTACATATAGGATACTAAAAGTTTAAAGAAATTTTAGAAAATTATCACACCAATTAGTGCAAAAATGATAATTGCGATGTTGTAATGTAAAAATGTTGGTATGCATGTATCCCAAATGTGATTGTGTTGTCCGTCAGCATTTAAGCCCGCTGTTGGTCCTAAAGTTGTGTCAGATGCTGGAGAGCCAGCGTCACCAAGGGCTGCTGCTGCTGCAAATACTACAATTGTTTCTTGTAAATTGAAACCTAATTGTGCGCAAATTGGAACAAAAATTACTGCCAAAATAGGGATTGTACCAAATGATGTGCCTATTCCGATTGTAATAAATAAACCTGTAATAAGCATTAATAATGCCGCCGCAAGTTTGTTTGAAGGCATTATTGCCATTGTTGAATTTACAAGTGATTCAATTCCGCCTGTTTGTTTTAAAACAAGAGCAAAACCTGCTGCAACAAGCATTACAAATGCGATGTAACCAATTAAGCCAATACCTTCATCAACTAGGTTATCCATTTTTTTATGTTTGATTGTACCTGTACCAAAGATAATTCCTAAACCTACAAGAGCGCCTAATGGCAAGGATTTTGTCCATAATTGAACAGCAAGAGTTGCAATTGCTGCAAGCAAAGTTATATAGTGTTCTTTTGTAAGTTTTGTGTCTGTGTTGTCAATGTCTTCAACTGTAACATCTTTGTATTCACGAGGTTTGCGGTATGAAATGAATATTGCAACCAAAAGTCCAACAAACATACCCAAACCTAAAATCCAAGTTGATTTCCAAACTTCGTTTATAGAAACATTCATTCCGTTTTGAACCATATTATCTGCCAATAAGCCTTGGAAAATTAGCCCAAAACCAGCTGGAATAACAATATATGGTGCTTTTAAACCAAACGCCAAGCAACAAGCAATAGCACGTCTATCGATTTTTAAAACATTCATTACGTGTAATAATGGCGGAATTAAAATCGGTATAAATGCGATGTGTACAGGGATTAGGTTTTGAGATAGGATTGCAATTACGGTTAAAATTAAGTATAAAATTAATGCGTTATTTTTGATTAATTGCGTGATTTTTTTTGCTAAAACAGTTGCTAATCCTGTGTGGGTCATAGCCGCCGCAAAAGCCCCTAAAAGAATGTAACTCAAGGCGGTTTCTGCGTTTGTTCCCATACCAGAAATGAAAGTGTTCATTATGTCTGTAATTCCCATGTGGGCGATAAGTCCCGCCACGATAGCAGAAATCATAATTGACAATAAAACATTAATTTTGCATAAACAAAGTACGCAAAGTAAAATGATTGAAATTAATACGGGATTGAAAAAAATCGTGCTATCCATATATTTAGGATAGCACGAATATTTTTATTTTGAAATTTTGATTATTTACCTGGGGCTAATTCAAACTTGCTGTTTGGTTTGAACTTGTTTTTGTAAACTTCAACGTGTGGTTGGAAAACCTCTGGTAATTTTTCAGTATTAGTAATCGCAACTTGACGTCTTAGCATACCTGTATAAACAGTTTCAAAGTGTTTTGATTGAACGTATTCACCGATTGCTTCAGGTCTGATTGCGCCGTTTTCTACTTCAAGAATTTCTAAACCAACAGGCGCTGTTTCAAGGTATGAAACAAGTACTGCAGAAACATATTTTCTGTAATTTTCAGAAATATCAGGTGACATAATCGTCATAACCATGTGATATTTGTCTCTATTTTGTGGGTAGAAAAATCCTTCTGAAGCATAATGCATACTGTCTGGAGCTTTTGAAGATACAAAATCAAAATCTTTTAGTGATTCCAAGTATAATTGTTTAATCCAATTTTCTCCACCTGTTTCAAACAAATGACCAAAATATTGTTGTTGAGTTAGTTTGTATCCGTAATCTCTAGAATATACGTTAAATATGGCTGCCAAGCCTGCTGGATTGTCGTTTGCGTTTTCATTTAGGCAGAAGCCTGACATTTTTTCAGCGCTTTTTAACATTCTAACAGCTTTTGCTTTTGGAAAACCTGCATAAGCGTTTACAAACAATCCTGCATCATCAAACATGCTGAAACGTCCGCCAACACCATCGTGAATATATAATTCTTTGATGTAAGAGTTATCTTTGCCGTTTTTGTGTCCGATTTTGCCTCTTAAATTTGCTTTTGTTGCTGTTTTATCTGTACAAATTGCAAAGTGACTTTGAGCTTTTGTTTTTGCTTGAGAGTCATTTAAACCTTGCTTTTTGTAGTATTCAATCAACATATTTTCAAATCTTGTAAAAGCATCTTTTGTTTCAAATGTTGTACCTGATTTTGATACAACTAAGAAATTCAAATCTTGTACAGGGTGATTAACTTCTTTTAAAAAGTTTGAAAAACTGATTGGGTCAATATCTGAGTAGAAATAAACTTTGCCTTTATTGCCAAAACCGTTCATATTTAATAAAAATTCAGCTGTATGTTTTGAACCGCCAATACCTAAAACTACAAGAGGTCTTTCAACTTCGCCTTTTCTTGATTTTAGTTCATTCGCTTGTTCATAAATTTCATCCAAGTGAGATTTTGTTCCGCGAACAGTCATTTGTTCAGTCGGTAAATCAACCCATTTTAAAAACTGTTTTGTATCAGCTTTTCTAGCTTTGAAATCCTTTACAACTGTTGACATATCTGATGCGTAATGTTCAGTCACCTCATAAAAATTTGCATAAGGTGTTTTGTTTTTCATTGGTGTTAAATAAGATTGTGTATATGGCCATTTTACGGCGGTTGCTGTTTTTACTGTTGCAACGCTTGGTTTTGTGTTTGCAACTGCTATCAAATTCATTTTGTTTACATCAGGGTTAATCATTGCTGATGCTAATAGTTCAAATAACATTTTTTCTCCTATTAATTATAAATTGTTACGTCTTCTGTTAATTTAATTCTAAACGCTGTATCTGCTGGAATTGAGATTGAACCACCCTTTGAGAAAATTGCTATTACAGGTGATGCAACAATATTTGCACCAAATACAACTAAACCTGAGGCAAGTGTAAATGGGCTGAAAATGAAGGTTACACCTTCTCCTGCAAGTTTTTTTGTTGCCTTCCACATCTTGTCATTGAATTTCTTTCCAGGGGTAATCGATTTTGCTAAATTACTCCAATACTTGCGTTTACCTTTTATATTATTAAAATAAATTCTTTTATAATTAGCCTTTGTTACTTTACCACTAATTTCTTGAGTTCTTCCGTTAATGATAACTTTTTCTATTTGAATTACAACCAAACCACCGTTACCTGTAAGTTGCGGTGTATGAGAATCAGAAATTACTCCGACAAATCTTGTGTTTTCAGGTAAAGTAAAGTATTTTGTTTTGATAGGTTTAGGTAATTTGAAATAAACCTTTGTTCCTTCTGTCAATTTATCAGAAATAGCAGATGTGTTTCTGATAGTGAAAGAAGTACCTCTTTTAAGCGCAAGTGTTTGACCGTAACTCTTATATTTTTGTTGTTGAGTTATAATCTGTTGTTTTGTTGGTTGTGCAGGCTTTGCGCTTGTTTGAGTAGGTTTATTATAAGGTTTTGTAAAATCCTCACTAGATTGTAACGGCTTGTCATTCTTCAATTTGTCCGGCAAATTCGGCAACAAGTCGTTTTCAATTTTGTTTGGATTATATTTTCTTCTTATTTCATAATCAACAGATGCATCTATATCAAGCACTGCAAGTGCTGGTAGACACATCATGTTGAAGATTATTAAACTAATAAAAATTCTATTTAAGAAGTTCATTAATTGCCTTAGCTGCTCTTTTACCTGCACCCATAGCGTTAATTGCTGTTGAAGGACCTGTTGGTGCAACGTCGCCACCTGCATAAATTCTAGGGATTGAAGTTTCACCTGTGTCACCGTTGATTACGATATAACCTTTTTTGTCTGTGTCAAATGCCATATCGTCAGCTACTGCTGATTTTTGGATAATAGGGTTTGGACCTGTACCCAACGCAACGATTACGCTATCAACGTCCATAACTGTATATTCGCCTGTTCCGATAGGTTTTCTTCTACCGCTTTCATCAGGTTCACCAAGTTCCATAATTTCGAACTTCATACCTTTTACATAGCCGTCTTCGCCTAAGATTTCAACAGGAGCGTGTAATAAATCAAAGATTACGCCTTCTTCTTTTGCGTGTCTGATTTCTTCTTTTCTTGCTGGGAGTTCAGCTTCTGTACGTCTGTAAACGATATGAACTTCTTCAAAACCTGCTCTTAAAGATGTTCTAGCAGCGTCCATTGCTACGTTACCACCACCGATTACGGCAACTTTTTTACCAACTCTTAATGGTGTTGGGTATTTATCATCGTTTGCGTGCATCAAATTTACACGAGTTAAGAATTCATTTGCTGAGTATACACCGTTTAAGTTTTCTCCAGGAATACCCATCATCTTTGGAAGACCAGCACCTGAGCAAATAAAGATTGCATCATAACCGTCATCTTCAAGTTGTTTCAATGTGATAGATTTACCAACGATAACGTTTTTATTGAATTTTACGCCCATAGCTTTAAGTGCATCTAGTTCTCT
>CALAFU010000086.1 GCA_937891325.1 uncultured Candidatus Melainabacteria bacterium
ATGCCTAAAAAAAAGATTGGTGAAATTTTAATTGAATCTGGCGCAATTACTGATGTTCAGCTGATTGAAGCTTTGGCTGAAAGTAAGAAAATGGCTATGCCATTAGGTTCGACTTTATATTCTTTGGGCTTTATTACTTTAGAACAATTAAAAACTGCATTACACAAACAACAAGGTTATGATGTTGTTACAACTGAAATGATGAGAAGCCAAAGTAAGTATATTGCATTGTTGCCTGAAGATTTTATTAAAGCTAATAAGGTTATTCCTCTTACTTCTGACGGCAAGACTATCAGCGTTGGTATGGTTGACCCTAGTGATACGAATGTTTTAAAAGATATCGTATATTTAACAGGTCAAACTCCAAAAGCATATTTGATGACTCACGTTGAGTTTAACAACGCGATAAACAAGTTCTTCTCGACTGCAAAACAAGAAACTCGTAAAATCATGAAAAAACTTGAGCAAGATGCTCAAGCTATGGACATGGAAGATTCAATTTGGGATCAAATTGAAAAAGAATTGCAAGATTCTTCAGGTACTGTTGCGCAGTTGGTAAACAAAATTATTTCAGATGCAATTGATTCTCACGCATCAGATATTCACATTGAGCCAAGACTTACAAACCACGTTGTAAGATATCGTATTGACGGTATTTTAAGAGAGGTAATTGAAATTCCGGCAAAGGTTGAAATGGCGGTAATTACCCGTTTTAAGGTTTTGGCAAGAATGAACATTGCAGAACACAGACGTCCTCAAGACGGTAGCTTTACAATCAATATTAAAGGTAAGACTTTCGACTTCCGTATCAACGCGTTGCCTGTAAGTGGTAAAGAAAAGATTGTAATCCGTGTACTTGCACCACCTGTAAGTTTTGATTCAACAAGAAAAGAATTGGAAATTGAAGGTGCGACTGAACGCGACTTAGATATTATTAATAAAATGATTGCATCTCCAAACGGCATTATTTTAACCTCAGGTCCAACAGGTTCAGGTAAAACAACAACTCTGTTCTCTTTGTTGAAGGTATTGAATACAGAAGATGTTAACATTACTACAATTGAAGATCCGGTCGAAATTAAGTTGGAAGGTGTAAACCAATCTCAAGTCAATACAAAAGCGGGTATTACATTTGCGTTTTGTATGAGAGCTATCTTAAGACAAGACCCTGATATTATTCTTGTTGGTGAAATTCGTGACTACGAAACTCTTGAGGTAGCGATTTCTGCTGCCTTAACAGGTCACTTGGTGTTAAGTACAGTCCACACAAACTCTGCATCTGCAACAGTTACTCGTT
>CALAFU010000087.1 GCA_937891325.1 uncultured Candidatus Melainabacteria bacterium
CAATCAACATTTGTCCGCCACCTGATTTAGCGTGGTGGATATGCCAATTATTTCTGCATTTTGGTTCAAAAGTTACATTATGCATTTTAACTTGTTGTTCTGAAAGTGATGCAATATAACTCTTACCAATAAAGTATTTTGCATAAGCCGTATTTTCATTACCAATAGGGAACATAATTGTTTGAGCGTATTTATCTTTTTCACTCATTGCAGTTTTGCTATCTTCTGTCCATACCTCTTTTGCAAGGTTAAATGTTGCCCATGCTTTTGGCCAACCCATATAAAATGCACAGTGTGTAATAATTCCAGCCATTTCTGTTTTTGTAACCCCATGATTTTTGGCATTTTGTAAATGATATTTTAAAGAATTATCCGTAATTCCTTGTGACATCAAGGAAACAACCGTAATGATTGAACGAGTTTTTAAATCAATATCCTTGTTATTCCAATTTTCTCCGAATAAAGCATCATCGTTGAAATGTGCAAATTCAGGTGCGAATTCACCCAATTGTGTACGACCTGCTGTTTGAACTATTTTTTCCATAGGTTTAACCTCCTTTTTATTTGTTTTTGCAATGGCAACACCATTTGCTAAAAATACTAGAATTAATAATATTGTGTAAAACTTTTTCTTCATAATTTAGAACCTCATCTTATATTTTACATTTTAACAAATGAGAGTAACTCTCAAGCAATAGGTTTTAATATTTTTTTACAAATTATTAAAATGTTTTTTCCTATTTTTTGCATACTTTGCACTACAATTGTAAAATTTGTTTAATTTTTTTCTTAACTTAAGTAAAAAGTTTAAGCATGTCTGCTATACTTGTAGAAAAGTAGAGTATTAATTGTGGAAAGGAAATTAAGAAAATGAAATTTACTCCAGCAGCAACACAACCAAATTTCACAGCAAAAGTGAAAAACAATGATTTTATGCAAAATTATGTTAAAAATTCAAACAAAGCTAGATTAGATAACTTGAAAGAATCTTTAACAGCTTTGAAAAATGTATATCCACAAGATACTTTAGAGATTAAAGCTAACAAAAAAGGTGGCTTTGATGTAAAAAATGAAAACAAAAAGACATCAGTATCATTTGAAGCAGAAAAAAGAACTTTGCAAACAGCAGAAGCTAAACTTGAAATGCCAATGCCATTGAACTTGCCAAAATTGTTGAAAAACATTGCAACAAAGGGCACAGATGAATATAACAAAGTATTTAACGTAAAAGAAAAACCAGCAACAGAAGCTAAAGAAGCTCAAAATGCAAATCAAAAACCAACAGCTCAAGAACAAAAAGCAGTTCTTGATATGCTTGCATAATAAGTAAATATTTTTAAATTCTATAATCAAAATAAAAAGCTGAGCCACCACGCTCAGCTTTATAATTAAAATCTCTCAACTATCTTTACTATCTCACTTAATGTTCGTTACTTACAGCCATCTTCTACACATATCCACTACCAACTGCAAGCACGTTTTTGGTTTGTTCTATTTAACCGCAACCAATTTTTGTTGAATTCCTTGTTCTGCGTTCAACATTCTTGCATTAGCCATTGCCATTGAACGACGTTTTTTAGCGCCTCTTAAAATAAATTCTACGCTATTATCAATATTACAATTTGGAGTTTCAATTCTTTTTAACATATACATATCCCTTTCATTTGGTTTGATTAAATTTGATTTATCTTATTGGTTTTATCCACATATTTTTTATCGACCGACTCAAATCAAAACTTTAGACTTTTAAACAATTTGTTTACATTTTGTTACATAGTTTACTTGTAACATTAATATATATTCAAATGACAATATGCTATGTGTGAGTTATCATTAAGTCATGGACAATAAATTAATTACAAAAAATATAATCGATTTTGATAATGATCTTGGGGCAGCACTTTTAAAAACAATCTTACTTGCTAAGAATAATGTGCCTATGTCTCACAAAAGAACTGCTGACAACTATGTTATTATAAAGAGAATGTATTCTTCTCACGCGGTTAAGGCTACTATTTCTTTATCTGAATACGATTTGTTAAAAAGATATGATTTTGAACCTCTTGAATGTACTACTATTCAAAAGGCAAACGAAGAAATTGAATTTTTGAAAAAATGGTCTTTTGCTAACAATTTAGATTTAAGAAAAGACGCTGATATGATTATTGTAATTAGAGCAAAAGAACTTAAAAACATTACCGCAAGTGCTTATTCAAATGTCCCGAGCGAAATGTATAATGGATACAAAGCTATCGACAAATATTTTGAAGAAATCACTAAATTTTATAGGTAAGATATTTTATGAAAAAAACTGAATTTATTAATGCCAAAAGGATTGTTATAAAACTTGGCACTAATGTTTTAAGAAATGACGACGGAGAAGCCTCTCTACCTCGCCTATATTCTTATATTGAAGATATCTCAGCTCTTGTAAAAACAGGAAAAGAAGTTATTTTAGTAACTTCTGGCGCTGTTGGATTGGGCAGAAAAAAGATTAACGTAGAAAAATCTGATGATATTGTTTTGAAACAAGCATGTGCCGCAATTGGGCAATCAAAATTAATGTCAATTTATGAAAACGGCTTTGATGCTTATGGCATTAACACCGCTCAAGTACTTTTGATTGAAGACGATTTTGCACAAAGAAAAAGATACTTAAATCTTAGAAATACTTTAAACAAATTGCTAGAATTAGGTACAGTTCCTGTAATTAACCAAAACGATACAGTTTCAACATTCGAATTAGAAACTTTATACAAAGATGCTCAAGTTTGTTTTTCTGACAACGACAAACTTTCTGCACTTGTTGCAAGCGAGTTAGATGCAGATTTATTAATTATTTTGTCTGATGTAAACGGTCTTTATGACAGCAATCCAAAGGACAATCCTAATGCAAAAATAATTACTGAAGTAAAAGAGGTTACTGACGAGATTATGAATATGGCATGTGGTGTTTCTGATTGCGGTAGAGGTGGAATGAAAACAAAACTTGAAGCTGCAAGACTTGTTACACGTTTCGGTGGAAAAGTTTTGATTGCAAACGGAAAAATTCCGAATGTTATTAAAGAAATTTTCTCAAACAAAGAAATTGGTACAAGATTTTTGCCAACTGATGAGAGTCTTTCTGGCAAAAAACGTTGGATTGGTTATGCAACAAACATTATTGGAAAATTGGTTGTAAACGAAGGAGCTAAAAAAGC